>JBIHZO010000009.1:0-21017 GCA_044231405.1 Cypionkella sp.
CCTCCGATGCATCCACGCCCAGCGCCGTCAACTCACGCACCTCACGCAACCCGTGCGGGGTTTCGATGAAACCGGGGCAGACAGCGTTGCAGCGGATACCCCGATCCCGGAACTCCACCGCAATCGCGCGGGCAAACATGTGACATGCGCCCTTGGTGGCGTCGTAAAGCACCTCCATCGGCGTGGCATAAACCGCCGAAATACTGGAGGTACAGACGATGGAGCCCTTCCCGGCCTGCAACATCATCGGCAAGACGGCACGGGTCATCAGATACATCGACTTGACGTTGACGTCGAACAGCATGTCCCAGTCCTCTTCCTCGGTCTCAAGGAAGGGTTTGATGACAATGGTTCCGGCATGATTGAACAGAACGTTTACAGGCCCAAGCTGTGATTTCACCGTGGCTACGGCCGCCTCGACCTGATCCTTGCGCGACACATCGGCAGTGGCGAACATGGCGCGGTGGCCCGCCTTCACCAACTCAAACGCCAAGGCCTGCCCTGCCTGCACATTGCGGTCAATGATCCCCACGGCAGCGCCTTCGGCGGCGAACAGCCGCGCCGCAGCAGCCCCGATTCCCGTAGCGCCGCCCGAAACAATCGCAACCTTGCCCTTTAGCCGATCCATAAACGCCTCCTGCGATTTTGACCACAGCCTAGCAGGCCAAAGGGGACGTTCAAGCGCCGAGATCGGCTGCGGAAAACTTGCCATTCCCTGTTGATATGGCAGCAAGCAAAAGGGGGGTAATCATGGCCTAAATTGACATTTACGTCATGCCGGGGCGGCCTGCATGCGAGGCGGGTTCGTTGAAATCGCTCGAGCTGGACCGGATGGTCTGGCTGGAACACGGCGTGCTGTCCCATGCGCAAAACCGCGCCCACGAAGTTCTGGTGGGCAATATCACCTCTTTTCCCAAGGCAGCAATTCTGGAGCCGCGAGAGATCGTGTGGTGCGCCTGAACCACCGACCGCGACCGCCTGCACAGCGACCAGGTGATGGCAGCCCCTCGGCTGGCAGATGTGATGGCCGACAGCCCCGCCATTATGCGGCGGATGATCTGGGGCGGTTGTGAAACCATGGTCAGCGGATAAGCCGCGCCACCGCCCACCGGGCGGCCTCTGCCACCGTCGGATCAGGATCGTTTTGCAGCGGCGCGGCCTTGGCGACCAAACTGGGCAACCCTGAATTTCCAATCGCATACAGCACATTGCGCACAAACCGGTCCCGCCCGATCCGCTTGATCGGACTGCCGGCAAAGCGTGCCCGGAACCCGGCATCGTCCAATGCCACCAATTCCTGCAGTTCCGGCGCTCCAACGCGCGGCTGATAGCCAATGTCCTTGGCAGCTTGAGCAAACTTGTTCCAGGGGCAGACGGCCAGGCAGTCGTCGCAGCCATAAATCCGGTTGCCCATCAACGCCCGCAGATCCTGATCAACCGGGCCCTTATGCTCAATGGTCAGATAGGAAATGCAACGCCGTGCATCCAACTGATAGGGTGCCGGAAAGGCCTGTGTCGGGCAGATGTCCAGACAAGCGGTGCAAGTGCCGCAATGCGAAACCTCAACCGCATCTTTGGGCAAATCGGCGGTGGTAAATATCGCGCCCAAGAAAAACCAAGACCCCAGATCGCGCGCCAAAAGATTGGTGTGCTTGCCCTGCCAGCCCAATCCCGCCGCCTGCGCCAATGGCTTTTCCATCACCGGGGCGGTATCGACAAACACCTTGATCTCGGCCCCCGAAACGCCTGCAAACCAGCCCCCCAAACGTTTCAGCCGCCGCTTTACCAGATCGTGGTAATCCTTACCCTGAGCGTAAACCGAAATCGCCGCCCGGTCCGGCTGGGCCAATACTGCCAACGGATTCCCTTCCGGCGTATAAACCTCGGCCAGCATGATCACCGACCGCGCCTGCGGCCAAAGCGCGACGGCAGACCCGCGCCAAGCCTCGCGCTCGGCCATCCAGCCCATCTGGCCGTGGCGCTCGGCCTCTAGGAACGCCCGCAACCGACCAGCCGTTTCCGGCACCGCATCCGGCGCGCAAACACCAACCTTGGAGAACCCCTCCGCCAAAGCCCGCGCGATCAGGTGATCTTTCAGAGCTTTCATCCTGGCCCAAATATTCTGGGAGTCCGGGGGTGAAACCCCCGGCGTCTGCGATCAGAAATCCAAGTCGGCATAATGCGCGGGTGGCGGAAAGCCTGACACCTGATCCGCCAGCAGCGTGCGAAACGACGGGCGCGATTTGATCTTGGCGTACCAATCCTTCACCGTCGCCGACCGGTTCCAATCCACATCCGAGATATAATCCAGACAAGACAGATGCGCCGCCGCCGTCAGATCGGCCAGCGTCATCACATCCCCCGCCAGCCAGCGACGCTGATCCAGAAGCCAGCTCAAGTAATCAATATGGTACTTGATCCGCCCCGCGCCCGATTTCACGTTCTTGGAATCCGGATAGCCTTGCGCCATGATTTTCTTGTTGACCCGTTCATGCAGCAGCTTTGACGTCACTTCGGCGTGGAACTTGTCGTCGAACCATGCGCACAGGCGGCGCACCTCATAGCGGGCGTCGGCATCGCGCGGCATCAGGGGCGGGTTTGGCACCGCCTCTTCCAGATACTCACAAATCGCCTGCGATTCCGACAGCACCTTGGTATCCATCCGCAGCACCGGCACCTTGCCGGCCGGGTTGCGGCGCAGGAAATCGGGGGTGGGTTCCCAGTAGCGTTCCTCGATCAGCTCAACCTCAAGCTTCTTCTCGGCCAGCGTCAGGCGAACCTTGCGGCAGAACGGGGACAACGGGAAATGGTATAGACGGATCATGAGGGTGGTCTTTTTGTTCCGGGGTTTGATCTTCAATGCCGCGTGCAGCAGGTAAATTCAACCCGAATAGGTGTCAGTCTTGCGGTTGAAAACAGCGGGCTCGGCCATCGGCGGCAATTGTCTCGGCCCCGGCCATGATTGACCGCGTTCGTTTGCGGACAAGGTCCGACGGTTCCGACGCGCTGCGGCCCTTGGGGTCGGGCAGAACGGCGGCGAGACGGGCGGCTTGCAGGGCGGTCAGATCGGCGGCATCGACGCCGAAATGGTGCTGGGCGGCGGCCTGCACCCCGAACACGCCCTCGTCAAATTCGGCGACGTTCAGGTAGACCTCAAGGATGCGCTGCTTGGACCAGATCAGTTCGATCACCGGGGTCAGCACCGCCTCCAGTGCCTTGCGCAGCCAAGAGCGGCCCTGCCACAGGAAGGTGTTCTTGGCCACCTGCTGGCTAAGGGTGGAGGCACCGCGATTGCCGCCCTCCTCTACCGCCGCACGAATGGCGGCCATATCGAAACCCCAGTGCAGGCAGAAATTCGCGTCCTCGGCGGCGACCACCGATTGGGGCATGACTGGGGCAATGTCGTCCCAACCCACCCAGTCCTTTTCAATGCCCCCCAGCCGCCAGCTTTCACCCAACTGATAGAGATTGATCGGCGGCGGCACAAAGCTGAACAAGATCACCAATACAGCATAGAAAATGGCAACGGACGCGGCGGCGCGCTTGATCCAACGCAGCCCCCTCCGCCACCGGGAATACGGCGCGTCAGTCTCCATTGCAGCCTCTGGCGCGGGCTTGCGTTTGCGGTTTGCGGGTTTTTCGGCCATCGGCCAGCATAGGCACCAAGCCGGGCAGAGGGTCAAGCGGACTTGCCGCGGATTGCGCTCGGTCAATGCTGTTCAGGCACGGATCTGATAATCTGGCGGCCGTCGAGCCAAGGAGGCGGCAATGGAAATCAACGCGACACCGTTCAACGATCAATCCGTGAATACAACCGGCTGCTGCCCAAGGTTCAACGAGGCCGGCTGGGACGAGCAGAGGCTTCACTTCAAGGACAAGACATTCGTGCGCGCCACCACGCGGTCTGTGGCGCATATGCCGCTGAACATGGGCAAGGTGTTTGCCCGTGTTCTGGGCCATATCGACGCGGCCCATGCGGTTGACCCCGAACACAGTCTGGTCCTGTCGCGGGATGTGTCGGGTTTCACCGGGGAACACCTGTTTGCCGTGACCGCCCCGGTGCCAGATGAGGAAATGACGACCCTGTCTGGCGACTTCCTGACCAAAGTGTTTTCGGGTCCGTTTTCCGACGTGCCGGACTGGTACGAACAAATGCAAACCTTTGCCCGTGAAGAGGGCCACACACCCAAATCTGTTTGGTTCTACTACACCACTTGCCCAAAATGCGCCAAGGCATATGGCAAAAACCCGGTGGTTGGACTGGTCGAATTGGGTCAGGCCGTCTGAAACGAAAAGGCCCCCGGGTGTCGGGGGCCTTTTCCTATTCGGCCGGTATCTTCTGTGCGTCTTCTGACAGGGGATGCGGCAGGTGGGCCAGCATCTCTTTCGGACAAACCTGCAAGAAATTCGCCCGTTCTGTCGTCCAGCTGGCCAAAATCCGCTCAGCATGGCGCGACCCGGTCTCGGTGACATGGCGTTCGATCAGGCCACGCAGTTGCGCCTCCCAATGCGGGTGGCTGACCGCGCAGGTCAGGATATTTTCGGGGTTCATGAAATCCTCGGCCACGCCCTTGGGGTCATAGACATAGGCCATCCCCCCAGTCATCCCAGCGCCAAAGTTGGCCCCGATCCGACCCAGAACCACCGCAACGCCGCCGGTCATGTATTCGCAACCGTTGGAGCCGCAACCCTCAACAACCACGCTTGCACCCGAGTTGCGGACCGCAAAACGTTCGCCCGCACGCCCTGAGGCGAACAGATAACCCGCCGTCGCCCCATAAAGCACCGTGTTGCCGATGATGGTGTTGTCTTCGGGCTTCAGCGGCGACGACATCTGCGGACGCACGACGATGGTGGCCCCGGACAGGCCCTTGCCGACATAGTCGTTGGCGTCGCCCATCACCTCCAGCTTCAAGCCATTAACCGCAAAAGCGCCCAAGGACTGACCGCAAGAGCCAGACAGTTTCACCGTCAGATGATCCGGCTGCAAATTGTTGTTCATGCCGAACTTCTTGACGATATGGCTGCTGGCCCGCGTGCCGATGGTGCGCAAAGTGTTGCGGACGGCATAGGACAGCTGCATCTTTTCGCCATCCTCAAAGAACCGCGCGCCATCCTTGACGATTTCGGCGTCCAGCGTATCGGGGACGTGGTTGCGGGGTTTGGAGCGATCATAAGTGATCTTGTTGACCGCATCGACCGTGATCAGCAGCGGGTTCAAGTCCAGATCATCCAGATGCGCCGATCCCCGCGACACCTGTGACAGCAAATCCGCCCGCCCGATGATTTCGTCCATCGACCGCGCGCCAATGCTGGCAAGGATTTCGCGCACCTCTTGGGCGTAGAAAGTGATCAGGTTGACCACCTTATCCGCCGTGCCGGTGAACTTGGCCCGCAGCGCCGCGTCTTGGGTGCAGACTCCAACCGGGCAGGTGTTGCTTTGGCACTGACGCACCATGATGCAACCCATGGCAATCAGGGCTGCGGTGCCGATGCCGTATTCCTCGGCCCCCAGCATCGCGGCCATCACCACATCGCGGCCCGTGCGCAGGCCGCCATCGGTGCGCAGGGTGACGCGTTCGCGCAGGTTGTTCATCGACAGCACCTGATGCGCCTCGGTCAAGCCCATTTCCCACGGCAGACCTGCGTATTTGATCGAGGTACCCGGAGAGGCCCCAGTGCCGCCGTTGTGGCCCGAGATCAGTATGATGTCGGCCTTGGCCTTGGCCACACCTGCGGCGATGGTGCCGACCCCGGAGGCCGAAACCAGTTTCACCGTGACCTTGGCACGCGGGTTGATCTGTTTCAGGTCATAGATCAGCTGTGCCAAGTCTTCGATGGAATAGATGTCGTGGTGCGGCGGCGGCGAGATCAGCGTCACCCCTGGCGTCGAATGGCGCAGGCGCGCGATCAGCGCCGTCACCTTCATGCCGGGCAGCTGGCCACCCTCGCCGGGCTTGGCCCCCTGGGCGACCTTGATCTCCAACTCTTCGCAGGCGTTCAGGTATTCGGCGGTGACACCGAAACGGCCCGAAGCCACCTGCTTGATCTTGGCCGATGGATTGTCGCCATTGGCTTCGGGCAGGAAATGCGCGGGGTCTTCACCGCCTTCGCCGCTGTCGGACTTCGCGCCAATGCGGTTCATCGCAACGTTCAGGGTTTTGTGCGCTTCTGGTCCCAAGGCCCCCAGCGACATGCCCGGTGTGACGAACCGTTTGCGGATCGACGTGATGGATTCCACCTCTTCAATCGGCACGGGCTTGCCCAGAGTTTTGATGTCCAGCAGGTCACGCAGATGGATCGGCGGGTTGGCCCGCATCGCCGCCGAGTACTGCTTCCACAGATCAAACGACGCGCGGTCACAGGCCGATTGCAGCATGTGCATGGTCTGCGCTTCCCATGCGTGCTTTTCCCCCGAACGGCGGGCCTTGTAAAAGCCGCCGATCGGCAGCACATCCGCACCGCCACGCCAACCTTTGGCGTGAACTTCCTCGACCTTCATCTGAAGGCCTTGCAGACCAATGCCCGAGATGCGGCTTTGCATGCCGGGGAAATACTCGGCCACCATGGCGCGGGACAGCCCCACTGCCTCAAAGTTCAGACCGCCGCGATAGGACGAAATGACCGAGATGCCCATCTTGGACATGATCTTCAGCAACCCCGCGTCCACCGCATCGCCATAGCGGCGCATGGCGTCCAGCAAGGTGCCTTCGATCAGGCCGCGGTTGATGCGGTCGGCAATCGAATCCTGCGCCAGATAGGCGTTGACGGTGGTGGCCCCCGAACCAATCAGCACGGCGAAGTAGTGGGGGTCGATGCATTCCGCCGATCGCACATTGACCGAACAGAACGTGCGCAGCCCCTTGCGGGTCAGCCACGAATGGACGGCAGAGGTCGCCAGAATCATCGGCATCGGCACACGGTCAGCCGCCTGATGCTGATCGGTCAGCACCAGTTGCCCGGCACCCGAGCGCACAGCATCTTCAGCTTCGGCGCGGATACGTTCCAACCCCAAGCGCAGCGCATCCGGCCCGCCATCGGCAGGGAAGGTACAGTCGAAGAACGCCACCTGATCGCCAAAGCGCTTGACCACCACATCAAATTCGGCGTTGGCCAGAAACGGGCTTTCCAGCACCAGGATTTCCGATTGGCTGGAGCTTTCGTCCAACACGTTCTTGAGATTGCCGAAGCGGGTCTTCAGCGACATCACCCGGCCTTCGCGAAGGCTGTCAATTGGCGGGTTTGTGACTTGGCTGAAGTTCTGGCGGAAGAAATGCGACAGCGGGCGGTAAACCGACGACAGCACCGCCGCCGGGGTGTCGTCGCCCATCGAGGCGATCATCTCTTTGCCATCTTCGGCCATCGGGGCCAGAACCTGCTCCAGTTCTTCGACGGTATAGCCCGCAGCGATCTGGCGTTTGCGCAGATCGGCCCCGGCAAACATCGCGGTTTCCGGCACATCGCGCAGCAGGGCATTCAAATCAACGATCTTGGAAATCCAGTCACCATAGGGCTGCGCGCCCGCCAGTTTGTCCTTCAGCGCCACGTCATGGTAAAGCTTGCCCTCGGCCATATCGACGGCAATCATCTGCCCCGGGCCAAGTGCCCCTTTTTCCCGAACGGTCGCCTCATCCACCGGCACCATGCCCGCCTCGGACCCGGCAATCAGCAGGCCATCGCCCGTCACCACATAACGCATCGGGCGCAGACCATTGCGATCAAGCCCGCCGCAAACCCAGCGGCCATCGGTCATCGCCAAAGCGGCGGGGCCGTCCCATGGCTCGATCACCGAATTGCAATAGGCGTACATATCCGCCCATGCGGGCTTCATGTCAGTCGTGGCTTTGGACCACGCTTCTGGCACCAGCATGGTCTTGGCCAAGGGCGCGTTGCGGCCTGAGCGCACCAGAACTTCGAACACGGCGTCCAAAGCACCCGAGTCCGAGGTGCCCGATGGGATGATCGGCTTTATGTCTTCGGCTGCATCGCCAAAGTTGTTGCTGGCCATGCGAATTTCATGGCTTTTCATCCAGTTGACGTTGCCCTTCAGCGTGTTGATCTCGCCGTTGTGGGCCAGCATACGGAAGGGTTGCGCCAGCCACCACTGCGGGAAAGTGTTGGTGCTGTAGCGCTGGTGGTAAATCGCGAAGGCAGATTCGAATCGCTCGTCCTGCAGGTCGGGGTAGAACACCGCCACCTGTTCGGCCAACATCATGCCCTTGTAGATGATCGACCGGCAAGACAGCGAGCACAGGTAAAGACCTTGAATCTGGCTGGCCAGAGCCGCTTTTTCAATGCGGCGGCGGATGATGTACAGTTCACGTTCAAACTGTTCCTCGTCGATGTTCTTCTCATTGCGGATCAGGATCTGTTCGATCTCGGGCCGCGTCGCGTTGGCCTTTTCGCCCAGCACAGAGATATCCACCGGCACATGACGCCAGCCATAGATGTAGTGGCCCATGCGCAGAACTTCGGTTTCTACGATGGTCCGGCAGCGTTCCTGCGCGCCAAAATCAGTGCGTGGCAGGAAGACCTGACCGACGGCAATCAGCTTGTTCAGATCAGGCTCATGCCCGGTGCGGCGGACCTGATCGTAAAAGAAGCGGACAGGGATTTGCACATGGATGCCCGCGCCGTCGCCGGTTTTGCCATCGGCATCCACCGCGCCGCGATGCCAGATCGCCTTGAGCGCGGCGATGCCATTTTCCACGACCTTGCGCGACGGTTTGCCAGAGATTGCCACCACCAGACCGACGCCGCAGGACGAATGTTCGTCCTCAGTCTTGTACAGGCTGTTGGCGTCCATAAAGGCGCGCTTGGTCTCTTCGGCCTTTACCCACGCGTCATCATATTGGGTCATAGCTGAATCTCCTTTGCTTTCGCAGCCTTCCGCAGGCGCTTGAATTCGTTGAAAAGTACGCCACCAGCCGCCTCGGCGGCGCGGCAGGCTGTGGCCATGTCACCGGCAATCAGGGGTGCGGTGATCGGTTCCAGTTGGCCTTTGCGCTTGAGCCGAAAGGCCATGCCATGCGCAAAATTCTTGAAGATGTAGTGATGAACGTTCGGGCTTTGGGCAAAGCGTTTGGCGTGCATCATTTCGGGCGAAACTGACCCGTGCAGCATGATCACCTGCGTGTCACGGCCCGAAAGGTCCGGCACAACCGGGTGCGGCCACTGCGCGATCTTGTCGGAAAAGCGGGTCCAGCGTTGATCGCGCGGCATCACTTCGGGATTGACCGAGTATTGCGGAACAATCGACAGGATCGCATCCAGCCGCGCATGGGCGGCGTAGATCATCGCGACCGAACCACCCATCGAATTGCCGATACCAACAATGCGCGAGGGATTGATTTCGGCAGTCAGTTTTTCGATCGCCGCGGTGGTCTTTTCAAGAATTCCCGGATGGTTCATCCAGCTGCGGCTGGCATCCGACACGAACAGCACATGGTTTTCGCCCTGCCAGCCGGACAGGCGCGCAGCCTCGACCTCTGGCACCGCCTCTTCCTCCAGACCCACCCCCGAAAACGATATGACCAAACGGTCGCCGCGACCCGGCAGATAACGCAGGTACAGCGGCGGTTCGGACAGATAGGGGGCGGCGAGGATCACGATTGCGGCTCGAAGGCGAAGGGCAGCGCAGACATCACGGCGTCGCAGTCGAAAATCGGCTGAGTGGCGGCGAAGCCCTTTTCGCCAGGACGGATGAATTGGCGCGGCGATCCTTCCAGCGGAATCCAGTTGGTGCCATCATGCCATTCCGAACTGCCCGAAAAGAAGTTGCCGAATTCGGTGCTGATGTATTCATGCCCACGCGCCTTGCGCAGCACGGTACCAGCATCGTCGGTTTCCTCATATTCAAACTCGGTTTCCAGCAGAGGCTCCCCGTCAATGGTCACGGTTTTGCCGGTCAGTTTGTCGAAACCGCGCACATTGGAATGTTCGCCGGTGTCTTTGGACAGGCTGAAAACAAAACTGTCATAGCCGGTTGCGACCAAGCCCGAGAAGGACGCGGGGTCCATCGGGTTTGCGTCCAGCGTCTGCTTGACGGGCGGGTTCAGGTCATAGCTTTCGATCCACTGGGTTTCGACGTCGATCTTGGACATGTAGAACATGCCCTCTTGATCAAAATCCACGCGCCATTTGTCACCGGGGGCGTCGGCCTGACAGGTGTAATAGTTGGCGACATAGCAGCCCTGCGACTGCACGGTCAGTTGGGCGGTGCAGCCTTCGGGCGGGATAAAGCTGCCGGCAAAGGCTGGCAGGGCGGCAAAGAAAAGCGGCAGGGCGGCAAGGCGTTTCATCGTCATTCCCCTATTCCTGTGAACCATCAGTCGCGCCCGCCACGGCCATACGCCGCGCCTGAAGCGTTTTACCCATTGTTTTGTTCAATACGCGCTGTTTTCCAGCGAAACAGGCGTTGATCACCATGTCCAGAACCCCCGCAGCCTTCATCTTTTGGGGTGTGTTGTGATGGGTGCCGGGCATCACGTAAAGTTCAAGATTTTCATGCGCTTGCGCCAGATCACGCTGCACTGCCTCACGCGGGTGACGGCCGAAGAACACATAGTACTGACAGCCCGCAATGATGTGATCGGCCGCGTTGGACACCCGGTAGACCGGGATGGCATCGCGATAATCGGTCCATCGGGTTTCATTCGGCACCACGGCGGGGTCGGCGGCAAATTGCGGCGACATCGCGACGGCCACGTCCACATGGGTGAAGGCAGGGATCACCAACGCCGAAAAGCCGCCCATCGAATGGCCCAGCGTGCAGACCTGCGTCGCGCCGGTGTGATCCACCTCGGCTTCGATGGCGTCGACGATCTCTTCGATCAGGCCTTCGCGGTTCAGCCAAGTGCGGCTGGGGTCGGCCACGAACAGCAGATGATCGCGGGGCACATGGGCGGCCAGCCGTTGCCATTCTGGCGGAGGCGGCAAAGCAGGATCGGCGCCCACGCCAGAAAAGCAAACCACCAGCCGCCCGGTTTCGCCCCGTATGCGCCACAGCCGCAGACCTGCGTCATCACGCAACAGCTGAAGCCCGTCCTCCAAAGGGACGGGGTCTGCAGCGATGGGTTGGACTGTGGCCTGCATGGTTTGGCTCATCCGGTTATTCTGCCGCAACCGTTGCGGGTTGCGCCAGATACGACAGGATCGAGTCAGCGGCATCGCGCCCGTCGCGGATGGCCCAGACCACAAGCGACGCGCCACGCACGATGTCACCCGCCGCATAGACGCCGGGCAAGCTGGTCGCGTGGGTCCGGAAATCGGCCTTGATCGTGCCCCAACGGGTGACGGCCAGATCGGGCACGCCCCACAGGGTCGGGATCGCCTCGGGTTCAAAGCCCAGCGCCTGCACCACGAGTTCGGCGGGTTCGATATAATCCGCGCCCTCGATCAGTTCGGGCGACTGGCGACCTGATGCATCGGGCGCACCCAGACGCATCTTTTGCACCATGACACCATCGAGCACCGCGCCGCCTGTGAAGCCCTTCGGCGCTGTCAGCCAGACGAACTCAACGCCTTCCTCTTCCGCATTCTGGGTCTCGCGCTGAGACCCCGGCATGTTGGCTCTGTCACGGCGATACAGGCACTTGACCGACACGGCACCCTGTCGAATGGCCGTACGCACGCAGTCCATGGCGGTATCTCCGCCGCCGATGACGACGACGCGCTTGCCTTCGGCGTCCAGCTCGCCGGAATCGAATTCCGGCACATCATCGCCGAAGGATTTGCGATTGCTGGCCGTCAGGTAGTCCAGCGCGCGGACCACACCTTTGGCACCGACGCCGGGGGCCTCGATGTCGCGTGCCTTGTAGACGCCGGTGGCGATCAGAATTGCGTCATGCTGGCCGCGAATGGCGTCAAATGTCAGATCCTCACCCACCGCGCAATTCAGAACGAAGGTCACGCCGCCCAGTTCCAGTTGTTCGATGCGCTGCATGACAACCGGCTTTTCCAGTTTGAAACCGGGGATGCCATAGGTCATCAATCCGCCCGCGCGGTCGTAGCGGTCATAGACCGTAACCTGCAAACCGCTACGGCGCAGCACGTCAGCAGCGGCAAGGCCACCCGGACCCGCGCCGATGATGCCCACGGATTCCATACGTTCGGCATGGGGTTTGATCGGCTTGACCCAACCCATCTCCCAGGCCTTGTCCGTCAAGTATTTCTCGACCGAACCGATGGTCACTGTGCCGTGGCCGGAGTGTTCAATCACGCAGTTGCCTTCGCACAGGCGATCCTGCGGGCAGATACGGCCACAGATTTCCGGAAAGGTGTTGGTGGCTTGCGACAGTTCATAAGCCTCTTCCAGACGGCCTTCGGCGGTCAGGCGCAACCAGTCGGGGATGTTGTTGTGCAGGGGGCAATGCGACTGACAATAGGGCACGCCGCACTGGCTGCAGCGGCTGGCCTGCTCGGCGGCCTTGTCGGCGGCAAACTGGCGATAGATCTCGTCGAAATCCTCGGTGCGCAGGCCTGCATCCCGCTTCTGTGGCATCTCTTTGCCGACAGTGACGAATTTCAGCATCTTCTGACCGGCCATGACGTGCCCCCAAGTGGAAAATATCGGCTTGAGTCTGATACTTTGGTCTGGTTTGGAATAAAAGTCAGCAAAGCTGACCTAATTCGTGGTTTTTTGGGCAGTTTGGGGACTATGCTTGATGTTGAGCGCTATAATGGGTCAGCATACGATACCTATTCACCTAAAGCCCCACCCAAAGTGCCAGCAAAGCCACCGATCCCACGATGATTCGCCACCAACCGAACAAAGCATAGCCGTTGCGGCCCACAAAGTTCAGCAACCAGCGCACCACCAGAACCGCCGTGATAAACGCCAGCGCGAAACCGACGGCAATGTCGGACAGCGCCGAAAAATCCAGCACATCGCGGTTTTTGTACAAATCATAGCCGACCGCCCCGGCCATCGTGGGCAGCGACAGAAAGAATGAAAACTCAGCCGCTGCGCGTTTGGACACGCCCAGCATCAACGCGCCGACAATGGTAGAGCCTGACCGCGACACACCGGGAATCATTGCCACGCACTGAATGACGCCAATAGCCAGCGCCTTCCGAAAGGGGATGGAAGTGGCGTCGTCATGCAGGGGCGCCGGAGCAATCCGTTCGACGAACAGCAGGATAACGCCGCCCAGAATCAACATGACGGCGATCAACATTGGCGTTTCAAACAAAACCGTTTTGATGAAATCATGCGCCAGAACGCCGATCACCACGGCGGGCGCAAAGGCCAGTACCACCGACACGATGAACCGCATCGCCGCCGGGTCTTTGTGGGCGGTGCTGAACACCGTCACCAATTTGGACATGTAAACAGTCAGAATCGCCAGCACCGCGCCCAGCTGAATGACGACCTCAAAGGTTTTGCCCGCCGACTGAAACCCCAAAAAGTGCCCTGCCAACAACAGGTGACCGGTCGAGGACACCGGGATAAACTCGGTCAGCCCCTCCAGCATGCCCAGAAGGCCCGCGACGATGGTATTCGCCACGGCTTCAGGTCTTTTTCAGGTTCTTGGCCGATTCCTTGATTGCCGCGTACTGGCCCGAGGGACGATAGCGCCACAGATATTCGGGCAGCAGCGACCCGAAGTCAGTGGCGGTGATGCCCAGATCAGCCAAGGTTTTCGCACCCGAGGCGACCACATTGTCAGACCGCAGGCTGACCACCTGATCGCGGGTCAACAGCTTGTTGGGGAACAGGCCGCCCGTCAGCATCGAGGCAAAATCCAACCCGGTCGCCATGATGTTGGCGGCAAAGAACGGCAGGTTCAGGATCAGGCGACGGCGGCGGATCACCAGCAACATGCGGGCCATCAGGCCCTTGAAGCTGTCCACGTCCGGACCGCCCAGTTCGTAGACGCCATGCGCTTGGCCGGTGATGCCTTTGACAGCGGCTTGCGCCACGTCATCAACATAGACTGGCTGGAATTTGGTTGCGGCACCAACCACGGGCAGGATTGGCCCCATCCGCGCCATTCCGGCGAAACGGTTGAAGAATCCGTCTTCATTGCCAAAAATCACCGAGGGTCGCAGGATCATCGCGGTAGGGAACGCGGCCAGAACCGCCGCCTCGCCCGCGCCTTTGGATCGGGCGTAAAGGCTGGCGCCGTTCACATCAGCACCGATGGCCGAGATGTGGACCAAGTTCGCCACACCCTGTTCGGCAGCGATGCGCGCGATGCGGGCAGCACCCGAGTTCTGCACAGCGTCAAAGTTGTTCTTTCCACCACGGTCAAAAGTGCCGACGCAGTTTACGACCGCATCCGCCCCGGCCATAGCGGCCCGCACCGAGACATCATCGCGGATGTTGCACAACACGGGTTCCACCTGACCGACCACGCCATAGGGCTTGACGAACAGCGCCTCGTTCGGGCGGCGGACGGCAACGCGGACGCGCCAGCCCTCTTTGGCCATGCGGCGTGCGATGTAACGGCCGACAAAACCCGAACCGCCGTAGATCGTGACTAGCTTGCTCATGCGTAACCCTCGCTCGCCCCTTGGGGATTGCAGTCTGAATAATCTTCGCGCGCCTTCCGGGCAAGGCCTAACAGCCGCGACGATTTTTCCACAAAACCCACCTGCCCCCGGTTGACACCCCTCACGCGCTTGGCTACATCGCCCCCAAGACACTTGCCCTGGTGGCGGAATTGGTAGACGCGCTGGTTTCAGGTACCAGTGTTGCAAGACGTGGAGGTTCGAGTCCTCTCCTGGGCACCATTACTTTCAAAAGACCGCCTTCGGGCGGTCTTTTGCTTTTTCGGGGCGACTGCCGGGGGCTGCCCGTCGCAGGCCCTTTTGCAAACATCTGTTTCCCTTTTCGGCACAGATACCCATATTCGACGCAAGGGGATCAAAATGTTCAACGCGTGGAAGCAGGAAAAGGCCACCGCCGCCTTGGTTGACGAGGCCCAATCGCTTGCCGACAGGTTGGCAGAGGCCAAACCCCATATCGTGGACAGCTATGCCGCAACTGCGCAGGTCTGGGCTGCGACCTATCTTGTGACGGGGCAGACCCTGCATGACATGGTGGATTGGCCCCCAGCCACCCTGAAGCGGTTTGTCAGCACGGCGCAGACCACCATCGCCGCCCTGCGCAAAAAGCGCGAATATGACCGCAGCGACGGATTGGCGGTCTGGCTGCACACTGCGCGCGCGATCACCGAACCCCGCATCGCCCCTGCCGTACGCGCAATCTGGCAGCACTTGCTGGCCACCGGGCCGAATGCGCAGGCGATGACTGCCGACCTGTTGCAGGATGCGGGCCTGCCGTTGGACAACCCGCACCGCTGTCCCAAAGGGTTTGAAGCGGGCGAGGTCCGGACCTAGCAGCCACTCGCGCTTTGAGAATAAAAGGCGTAACTGGTGGGGATCAAACAAAGCGAGACGTGCCTTGACCATTCACTTGTATCAAAACGACCTGCCTGACGGGCTGAAAATTGGCAAAATGGTTGCGATTGACACCGAAACCATGGGCCTGAACCCGATGCGGGACCGTTTGTGTCTGGTGCAACTGTCTACGGGCGACGGCAATGCGCATCTGGTGCAGATCGCTCGGGGGCAAAACTCTGCGCCCAATCTGGAGCGGGTTTTGACCGATCCGGCAATCATCAAGCTGTTCCACTTTGGCCGCTTTGACATTGCCGCCATGAAGCAGGCCTTTGGCGTCACCACGTCTCCGGTCTGGTGTACCAAGGTGGCGGCCAAGCTGATCCGCACATTTACCGACCGGCATGGGCTGAAATACCTGCTGAATGAACTGGTCGGTGTGGATGTGTCGAAGCAACAGCAAACCTCGGACTGGGGGTCCAAGGTTCTGACCGATGCCCAAAAGGAATATGCGGCGTCGGATGTTTTGTATCTGCACCGGCTGAAATCGGCATTGGAGGCGATTCTGATCCGCGAAGACCGGCTGGACCTTGCACAACGCTGTTTTGATTTCCTGCCCACACGGGCCGAATTGGACCTTCTGGGATGGGACGAGCCGAATGACATCTTCCACCACTGAGAACGGCTTTATCACCGCAGGCCGCCGCGTCATCCGCCGCGAGTCTGAGGCACTGGATATCCTGGCCAATCATCTGGACGCCTCCTTCGGGCAGGCGGTGGAACTGATCATGGCTTCGACCGGGCGGTTGATCGTGTCGGGGATGGGCAAATCGGGCCATATCGCCCGCAAGATTGCCGCCACCTTTGCCAGCACCGGCACGCCCGCGCATTTCGTGCATCCCGCCGAGGCGTCACATGGCGATCTGGGCATGGTGCTGGCCGGCGATGTGGCTCTGGTGATATCGAACTCGGGTGAGACGTCGGAACTGGCAGATCTGGTGGCCCACACAAGGCGTTTTGGCATTCCGCTGATCGGGATTGCGGGGCGGGCTGACAGCACGCTGTTGCGGCAGTCCGATGTGGCGCTGGTGCTGCCAAGTGCGCCCGAAGCCTGCGAAACCGGCATCGTGCCGACCACATCCACCACCATGACGCTGGCCCTTGGCGATGCCTTGGCGATTGCCCTGATGGAGCATCGCGCCTTTACGCCCGATCATTTCCGGGTGTTCCATCCGGGCGGCAAGCTGGGTGCGAAACTGCTGCGGGTGCGCGATCTGATGCACCACGAGGTGCCGCTGATCGAGGCCACCCGCCCGATGAGCGAGGCTTTGCTGGTGATCAGCCAAAAGGGATTTGGCGTGGTTGGCGTGACAGATGCGGATGCCCATATCATCGGGATCATCACCGACGGGGATCTGCGCAGGCACATGGACGGGCTTTTGGCACTGACGGCGGGGGCGGTGATGACGGCCGCACCGCGCACCATTGGCCCCGATGCGTTGGCTGAGCAGGCCGTGGCCTTGATGAACGACCGCAAGATCACCTGCCTGTTCGTCACCGCCCCGGATGCGCCCTCCCTGCCACTGGGCATCCTGCACATTCACGACTGCCTGCGCGCGGGCGTGGTCTGATGGCATGGCAACCGCATGACAATCTACACTCGCGCCTCGTGGCGGTGTTGAAGGTCGCGTTGCCGCTGGTTGCCTTGGCCATTCTGTCCAGCCTGTTCATGCTGTCGGGCCCGATTGATCCCGAAGATGCCATTCCCTATGCCGAAGTGGACGTGGCCGCACGCCTGCGCGAACCCCGGATGACTGATGCGGGCTTTGCCGGGGTAACTGCGGATGGGGCATCCCTGATGCTGAGCGCCGCCGAGGCAAGGCCGGGCGCAGGTGGTGGCAACGCCAAGATTGTGTTGGGCACGTTGCAGACGTCGGACGGTGGTGTCACCGAACTTGCGGCGGCGGCGGTGCAGCTGGACGCGGCGGCCAATATGATCGAACTGTCGGAGGGAGTCGAAATGCGGTCCTCTGCAGGTTATGTGATTTCTGCGCCCGGCATGGGCGTAGCGACGGACCGCACCTATGCAGAAAGTCGCGGCGCGGTCAGCGCTGTGGGTCCAATGGGGCAACTGACCGCCGATCACATGGAACTGAGCGCGCAAGAAGGCGTGCCCGACAGCTATGTTCTGGTTTTCAACGGCAAGGTGCGGCTGCTATACATGCCGGATAGATAACAGGGTTTTGCAATGATGATCCCAAAACTGGCCCGCTTCGCGCTGTTTGCGCTGTTTGTCGCCACGGCGGCAGGGGCCGAGGGCAGCAATATCGCCTTTGGCGGATTGCGCGGTGATACCTCGCTTCCGATTGAGATGAAGGCCGATTCCTTGGCGGTCAACCAAACCGATGGCACTGCTGTGTTCACCGGCAATGTGGTGGTGACGCAGGGCGCGATGAAACTGTCAGCGGCGGAAATCAGGGTCGAATACACCGCCGACAAGAAGGGCATCGACAAGCTTTATGCCACGGGCGACGTGTTGCTGGTCAATGCCAGCGACGCTGCCGAGGCAGATCAGGCGATCTACACCATCGCCAGCGGTGAAGTGGTGATGACGGGCAACGTCCTGCTGACCCAAGGGCAGGCGGCGATGTCGTCGCAAAAGCTGATCATTGATCTGAAAACCGGCAATGGCCGCATGGAAGGCAGCGTGACCACCACCTTCACGCCGGGAGCCAATTGATGCCCCCAGAACTGACGGTCACGGTCGGCGATTCAGGGCTCTCGATCCGCAACATCCAGAAAAGCTATAAACGGCGCATGGTGATCCGTGATGTGTCGCTGCATCTGGACCGGGGCGAGGTTGTGGCGCTGCTGGGCCCAAACGGCTGCGGCAAAACGACGTGCTTTTACACCATCGCCGGGCTGGTGACGCCCGAAAGCGGACAGGTGATCATCGACGGGCGCGATGTGACCGCGTTGCCGATGTACCGCCGCGCGCGATTGGGGATCGGCTATTTGCCGCAGGAAGTCTCGATCTTTCGCGGGTTGTCGGTGGAGGACAACATTCTGGCCGTGCTGGAAATCCGGGTTGAAGACCGCCACAAACGTCGTGAGCGGCTGGAAGAGCTGCTGTCCGAATTTTCCATCACCCATCTGCGCCGCGCGCCCGCCCTGGCGCTGTCTGGCGGAGAGCGGAGGCGGGTGGAAATCGCGCGCTGTCTGGCAGCGGACCCGAAATACCTGCTGCTGGACGAACCCTTCGCGGGCGTCGACCCGATTGCGGTGGGGGAAATCCGCCACCTCGTGCATGATCTGAAATCGCGTGGCATCGGCGTTCTGATCACCGACCATAACGTGCGGGAAACGCTGGAAATCGTTGATCGCGCTTACATTCTGCATGACGGCGTCGTGCTGAAGTCCGGCACCACGGACGAGGTGGTGCGCGATGAAATGGTCCGCCGCGTCTATCTGGGCGAGAACTTTCGGATCATCTAGCGCAACTTTGAAGGTTCTGTGACTGCGCTGTTGACAAGTGCCCATGCGCATCCCCAAATGAAAGGGATGAGAGCGAGCCACGCCCAGAAACCATTGACCGAAGCGGCCATACCACGGCCCCGCGCGCGCCGCCGCTTGGTCCGACCAGACAGTTACAAACCAACGACAAACTATCCTTTCGTCTTCGGCGAAAGGCACTGCCCTTACGCGCAAAAGGAGGCATCATGCGCTATCAGATCAGCGGAAAACAAATCGACATTGGCGAGGCACTTCAGACCCATGTGAAGGCCGAACTTGGCGAGGTGGTCGAGAAATACGCCCAGCGCCCGACCGAGGCCGTCATCGTCTTTTCCAAAGAGGCCCATGAGCATGTCTGCGAGGCGGTGATCCATCTGTCCACCGGATTGACCGCGCAGGCCCGTGGCCATGCCACCGAAATTTACGCGGCGTTCGAATCCTGCCGTGAGAAGATGGACAAGCAGTTGCGTCGGTACAAGCGGCGCATCCGCAACCATCACCGTGACCGAACGGCACCTGTTGAATTTGGCGGCGCTTCGGCCTATATTCTGGCTCCAACCGAGGAACCTGAAGATGATGACCACAACGCGCTTCAGCCGATCATCATCGCCGAGATGGAGACCAAGATTCCGGCAATCACCGTCGGTGAAGCCGTCATGCAGCTTGAACTTGCCGCAAGTCAGCGTTTTCTGGTATTTCGAAATGAAGGACACGGCGGCGTTAATGTCGTATACCGTCGCGATGACGGAAATATTGGCTGGATCGACCCGCGCAACGCAAAGTGACGCGGGCCGCTTGAAGGCTCGCAGGATTGAGAACGCCTGATGGACCTTTCGAAGCTGCTAATCCCCTCGGCCGTCAAGGTTTTGGGACAACTGACCAGTAAAAAGCGCCTCTTCCAGGAATTGGGAGAGGTGGCTGGCGTGGCCTATGGCCTGAGCTCTGCAGTGGCCATCGACGGTCTGCAGGAGCGTGAGAGCCTGGGGCCAACCGGTGTTGGCAACGGCATTGCCCTGCCCCACGCTCGGCTTGAAGATCTGGACCGGATCACCGGCATCTTCATTCGTCTGGAAAAACCCCTAGATTATGAAAGCGTGGACCGCCAACCCGTGGACCTGATCTTTGGACTGTTTGCGCCCAAGGATTCCGGGGTGGACCACCTCAAGGCGCTGGCTTTGGTGTCGCGCACGATGCGGGATGCGGGGATTTGCGCCAAGTTGCGGGCGAACAACGATCCGGCGAAGCTCTATGCGATTTTGACGGAAGCACGGGCGCCGCAAGTGGCGGCCTGATGCGCTGCATGGGCGTCCGGGGGCCAGCCCCCGGGCCCCCGGGATATTTGCGCCAAGATGAAATGCAATCTTGAATGGATTGTCTATACTTCAGCGGCCTTCGATCAGACCGCGCTGGTCGGTGCTGTCCAGATAAGCCACAAATTCTTCCCAGTTCTCAACACCCGCCGCCAAAGGTTCGGCAAACTGCTTTACATGGGTGCTTTTGAGAGTTGTGGCATCGGCGGTTGACCCCAAAAACCACAATAGTTTCTGCAGGCGACCCGGGTCGTTCACCTCGTCATAATCCATGACAAAGACCTGATCTTTGCCGGACTGCTCTCTGGCCTTGCGCACGTCGTTTTTCAGGCGACGGTGCGGGGCGACAGCTTTTTCAAAGTCTTCGGCATCAAAGCGGACCGGGCGTTTCAGATCCATGCCATCGGTTTTCATGTCTTTCGTCACCACGAACACCCCGGTCAGATCGGCGCGTTTCAGCGAGACATAGCGTTCGACCGGATTGCGGAACAAAAACACCTTGCGCCACTGGTCCGAGGCCAGAATCTGCTCCAGAATGCCGACACGGTTCAGGTTGAAGCGGAAATCCTTGAAGCCGAAGATCAGTCCCTTTTGATCGGCCTGAGCGCAAAGCTTGGTGAGCACCTGCATCCCCATCGCATCGCGCGCCACAACGTCGGCAGGACCAAGGCGCAACAGGGTCAACTGGCTGCGTGGCAATTCGACCGCGCTGCCCTTGAAAATCTCGCCAAAAGCGGAAACGTCCGGCGCGCTGTCCAGCAGGGCGCGCAGATGGTATGATCCACTGCGCGGCAAAGTGATGATCACAAAAGGTTTCTTCACATCCGCCACGGTTCACTTCACCAAATA
>JBIHZO010000176.1:0-7050 GCA_044231405.1 Cypionkella sp.
ATCAGAAGATCGTGACCGACAACGGCGTCACCATTGTCGGCTACACTGATTTCCCAAGCCGGATGGCGGCACAAGCTTCAACGCTTTATGCCACCAATATCCGGCACATGCTGACCGATCTTACACCAAAGAAAGACGGTGTGATCCATCACAACATGGAAGATGACGTGATCCGGGGCGCGACGGTGGCCCATAAAGGCGCGATCACCTTCCCGCCACCTCCGCCCAAGATTGCAGCGATTGCGGCGCAAAAGCCCAAGGCCAAGGTGGTTGAGCTGACCCCGGTTGAAAAGCGCGCGGCGGAAGTGGCGGCGTTCAAGACCGAGACGCGCAATCAGGTCGGAATGCTGGCCATTGGTGGCGGTTTGATCCTGCTGGCCGGACTGTTTGCCCCGGCCAGTTTCATGTCGCACTTCATCGTCTTTGTGCTGTCGGTTTACGTCGGCGTGCAGGTGATCTGGAATGTTTCGCACAGCCTTCACACGCCGCTGATGGCGGTGACGAACGCGATTTCGTCGATCATCATTCTGGGCGCCCTGATGCAGATCGGGTCGGGCAACTGGCTGGTGGTGGTGCTAGGCGCGGCGTCGGTCTTCATGGCCGGGATCAACATTTTCGGTGGCTTTATGGTCACACGGCGCATGCTTGCCATGTTCCAGAAGTCGTAAGGGAGCGGGTAGCATGGAATATGGATTCACCACGGCGGCCTATGTGGTCGCAGCTGTTCTTTTCATCCAGTCCTTGGGCGGGCTTTCGGGCCAGGAAAGCGCCAAGCGCGCGGTCTGGTACGGCATTGCCGGGATGGCCTTGGCGATTGCCGCGACAATCTATGGCCCCGGTGCGGGTAATTGGTTGATTTCATTGGTGATGATTGCCGCAGGTGGCGCAATTGGCTGGGTTGTGGCGCAACGTGTCCAGATGACGGAAATGCCGCAGCTGGTGGCGGCGATGCATTCTCTGGTCGGTCTGGCGGCGGTGTTCATCGGTTACAATACCGAGATCGAGATGGCCGGAATTGCCGCTTTGCAAGCCGCAGGCAACGCCGATGTGTTGAACGCGCTGTCAGGCTTTGCACTGAAAGTGGCGGGTAAATCGGCATCGGAAATCGCGGTTCTGAAGGTGGAAACCTTCCTTGGCGTGTTCATTGGCGCAGTGACCTTCACCGGGTCGGTGGTGGCCTATGGCAAGCTGGCGGGCAAGGTCGATGGCAAGGCGAAAAAGCTGCCGGGCGGTCATGTTCTGAACGCTTCGGCTGCGGCGTTGTCGGTGATCTTGCTGGTGATGTATTTCAACGGCGCGGGCACCTGGGCCTTGATGCTGATGACGCTGGCCGCATTCTTCATCGGCTATCATCTGATCATGGGCATCGGTGGCGCGGATATGCCGGTGGTGGTGTCGATGCTGAACAGCTATTCCGGCTGGGCGGCGGCGGCGATTGGCTTCTCTTTGTCCAATGACCTGCTGATCGTGGTTGGGGCTCTGGTGGGCTCGTCCGGTGCGATCCTGTCTTACATCATGTGCAAGGCAATGAACCGAAGCTTTGTCTCGGTAATCCTTGGCGGTTTTGGTGGCACCACCGGACCCGCGATGGAAGTTGTGGGTGAGCAGATCGCCATCGACGCCGAAGGTGTTGCTGCGGCGTTGAACGATGCGGACTCGGTCATCATCATTCCAGGCTACGGCATGGCCGTGGCGCAGGCGCAGCAGTCGGTGTCGGAACTGACGCGCAAGCTGCGTGCGGCGGGCAAAACCGTGCGCTTTGCCATCCATCCTGTTGCAGGCCGTCTGCCCGGGCATATGAACGTTCTGCTGGCCGAAGCGAAGGTGCCGTATGACATCGTGATGGAGATGGACGAGATCAACGAAGATTTCCCTACCACCGATGTCGCCATCGTCATCGGGTCGAACGACATCGTCAATCCGGCGGCGCAGGAAGACCCGAACTCTCCCATTGCCGGGATGCCGGTGCTGGAGTGCTGGAAGGCAAAACAGGTGTTCGTGTCCAAGCGCGGGCAGGGAACCGGGTATTCGGGCATCGAGAACCCGCTGTTTTACAAGGAAAATACCCGGATGTTCTATGGTGATGCGAAAAAGTCGCTGGACGCTTTGTTGCCGATGATCGACTGATCTTGCTTCAGGAATGGCCCAAAACCCCCGGCCACCGCGCCGGGGGTTTTGCTTTTCGGCAACACCTGTGCGGCATACCCTTGTATTCCCGCATTTTTCTGGCGGGCATCACGGCTTTGGCCGCAAATGGCTTTCTGATCCGAACCGAAGGCCCGTTATGACCCCTCTTGCCGACCACCCATTGCGCTTTGCCCTAGTCAACGAGTTGCACGCGCGCCCGTTCCCGGCGCTGACCGCCCCTTGCACGGCCGTGTATCTGGCAATCAAGGAACCGCAATCGGCGCAGACGCGCGACCGCTCTGCCGACCGCATGCATTTGCTGGCGATTCTGGACCGGCACGGATCGGCGCATCCCCAACCGGGGGCCACGCATTTTTCGGGCCCCATTGGCCGGGCCGAGTTGAAATGGGAAAGCCATACCGAGTTTGTAACCTATTCCGCCTTTACTCCCGGTCTGCCCGCACGGCCCTTTGATCCGGCGGAAACCGAAGTGTTCCCCGACGATTGGCAAGCGCAAGCGCCGGGCGTGCGGGTGGCATCGGTGCTGATCCGGGTGGAAGTCATGCCCGAAGATGAGACCCAGATGCAGGCCAAGCTGAACGATTGGTTCGTGCCGGAAAGCCTGGCAGTGGCACGCGTGATTGATGGCGCTGCGGTGGTGGCGGGGGATTTCCGCATTGATCCGGCGGGGCATATGCGGTTTGCGGTCTTTGTGCGCCCCGATACGGGCGCGCGCCGGATCGGGCGCATCGTGCAACGGCTGTGCGAGATTGAAACTTACCGCGCCATGTCGATGCTGG
Source organism: Cypionkella sp. (assembly GCA_044231405.1). Lineage (GTDB taxonomy): Bacteria > Pseudomonadota > Alphaproteobacteria > Rhodobacterales > Rhodobacteraceae > Cypionkella. Next base: position 2,928 of record JBIHZO010000176.1, read on the forward strand.
GTCTGATGCGCGCGCGCGGGTTGACCGAGCGGTTGAACGCGCTGGACCCGCAATTGTCGGCGCTGGTGTCGGGCCTCGATGCCAATGACCAACCCGCCGAGACGTCCTTGCACGACTTGCTGCGGATTTCGGCGGAACTGGAAAGCCTTGCGGTGCAGGTGTCGTTCCGTTTTGCCGCCACCGGGGCCTATGAGGCCATTGTCACCCAACGCATAGAGGCGCTGCGCGAGGCGCGGGTGCAGGGTCGCCAGACCTTCGGCGAATTCATGATGCGGCGCTATGATCCGGCGATGCGCACGGTGAAATCGGCGGAAACCCGGCTGCGGTCGATGTCGGAACGTGCCATGCGTGCGGCTGAATTGTTGCGCACGCGGGTGGATGTGGAGCGGTCGGCCCAGAACCAGAAGCTGTTGGAAAGCATGGACCGCCGCGCCGATCTGGCCTTGCGGTTGCAGCACACGGTGGAAGGGCTGTCGGTGGTGGCGGTCAGCTATTACGCAGTGTCTCTGGCGGCCTATGTCGCCTATCCGGTCACCGAAGGCATCGGGCTGTCGAAGGGCTTGACCATGGCCATTCTGACGCCTTTGGTGGTGGCCGGGGTCTGGCTTTTGTTGCGCCGCATCAAGGCAGGGGTCCAATAGGCGCAATCTGCCAGAGGCCAACTGACCAGCTGCCGCGCGGGCCTGGCACCCTGCGGCCCGCAACCCCGAGAGTCCGATGGCCCTTTTGCCGCGCCGTCAAGGCCATTGGCGTCGCTGGTGCCGGGGCGATGGGGCTGATGATCGCGCTTTGCGTCTCAGGCAGGTGCCAGGTGGCTTGACAGCCCGTGGCCACGCTTGCACGTATGACCACAGACTGGGGGCCAAAGCCCCTCAAAGACAGGCGACGCATGATGCCTTTTCCTATCACGGCCGACCAGCCCGCGCGTTTTGTCGGTCCCTTGCCCAAGTCCTGTGATGTGGTCGTCATTGGTGGCGGCGTCATCGGTGTGATGACGGCCTGGCATTTGGCCGAGCGTGGGTTGTCGGTGGTCATGTGTGAAAAAGGCCGGATCGCGGGTGAGCAGTCCAGCCGCAACTGGGGTTGGATCCGCCAGCAGGGCCGCGATCTTGCGGAACTGCCGATCATGGTGGAAAGCCTGTCGATCTGGAAGGCGTTGGCGCGTGAATTTGGCGCGGGGCTGGGGTTCCGGCAAGATGGCGTGCTGTATCTGGCGCGCACTGACGCCGAACTGGCAGACTATGCCGCCTGGATGACGGCCGCGCAGGGACATGGGCTGGACACGCAGATCATCAGCCAGCGGCAGGTGCAAGAGCGGCTGACAGGCTCGGTCGGCCCGTGGATCGGTGGCCTGCTGACGCCATCTGACGCGCGGGCAGAGCCTTGGTTTGCGGTGCCGATGCTGGCCGAGGGTGCGGTGACGCGGGGCGTGGTGATCGCCGAGGATTGCGCGGTGCGACGGTTGGACCGGGCAGGCGGGCGCGTGGCAGGGGTGATCACCGAGCGCGGGCGGATTGCTGCCGATCAGGTGGTGATGGCCGGGGGGGCATGGTCGTCCTTGTTTCTACGGGCCGAGGGCGTGATCATTCCGCAACTGGCCGTGCTGGCCAGCGTGGCCGCGACCGAAAGCCTGCCACAGGTGTTTGCGGGCAATGCGGTGGATGATCGCTTTGCGTTTCGGCGGCGGTTGGACGGGGGCTACACTTTGGCCCCGGGGGGCAGTCATGACTTCCATGTCGGCCCCGACGCGTTCCGCCACCTGCTCCGCTATCTGCCGGTTCTGAAAAAAGATTTCAGATCGACACATTTCCGCGCGGCAGCCCCGCGCGATCATCCGGATGCGTGGACGACCCGCAGGCATTGGTCTGGCGATGAGGTGTCACCCTTTGAACGCATGCGGGTGCTGAACCCCGGCCCGAACCAAGCGGCGCTGGATGCCGTGGTGGCCGATTTCAAAGCGGCGTTTCCGGGATTGGGCGCTGTGGCGTTGAAATCGGTCTGGGCGGGAATGATCGACACCATGCCTGACGTGGTGCCGGTGATCGACCGGGTGGCCACGGTGCCAGGGCTGGTGATTGCCACCGGGTTGAGCGGCCATGGCTTTGGCATCGGGCCGGGGGTCGGGCGGGTGGTGGCCGATCTGGTGGCGGGCAATGCTGTGGGGCATGATCTGACCCGGTTCCGCCTGTCGCGGTTCAGCGATGGCAGCAAGGTCAGGGCAGGGCCGTCGCTGTAGGGGCCTGCGCGTCCTGATCGGACGGCTCCTGCGAATTTTTGATGACGGCGGACAATCGCAACACCCGCCCGCTTTACACCCCCTAAACCACGGGATAGACGCTGCGTTTTGCAAATCGGGGCGGGCGGATGGCGATGTATTGTGGGATCGACTTTGGCACCTCGAATTCGACTGTGGCTATGGCGGATGCGGATCGCGCCTGGCTGATCGGCCTGGAGGACGGCCATGTCACGCTGCCGTCGGCAGTGTTTTGGGACAGCGAAGGTGCGCCACCGGAGTTTGGCCGCGCGGGCATTGCCGCCTATGTGCGGGGCGATGACGGGCGGCTGATGCGGGGGTTGAAAAGCACGCTGGGCTCCTCGCTGATTGACGAGAAAACCCGGGTCGGCGCGCGTACCGTGTCGTTCAAGGATGTGCTGGGGCGGTTCTTTCAGCATCTGCACGCGCGGATGGCGGCAGAGGCCGGGCCGATCCGCCAGGTCGTGCTGGGGCGCCCGGTGCATTTTGTTGATGACGACGCGGCAGGCGATGCCAAGGCACAGGGCGTGCTGGAAGACATTGCAAAAGCCACTGGCTTTGCCGAGGTGGCGTTTCAGTTTGAACCCATCGCAGCGGCTTTGCAGTATGAGCAAAGCGTCGCGCGGGAAGAACTGGTGCTGATCGTCGACATCGGCGGCGGTACGTCGGATTTTTCCATTGTGCGGGTGTCGCCGGACCGGTCGCGGGCAGTGGACCGGGCGGGCGATATTCTGGCCAATGATGGCATCCGCGTCGGCGGTACCGATTTTGACCGTTTGCTCAGCCTTTCCGAGGTGATGCCGACCCTTGGTTTCAAGGCCAGCACCGGCGGTGGCAAGGGGTTGATGCCGAACCATTATTTCCTGGATCTGGCGACATGGCACCGCATCAACATGCTGTACACTCAGCGCTGCCTGACCGATCTCAAGGCGCTGCGACATGTGGTGGACCGCGTTGAACTTCTGGACCGGCTGGTCAAGGTTGTCACAGAACGCCACGGCCATTCGATCGCCATGGCGGTCGAGGTCGCAAAGATCGCGCTGTCTGATCTAGACGCGGCGCGGGTGGCTTTGTCGGCCTTTACCGGGGGGCCAAACCCGATGGCGACACGGGCGCGGTTTGATGAGGCGGTGGCGGCCCCGGTTGCGCGGATTTCCGCAATGTTGGGGTCGGTTCTGGTGCAGGCGGGTCTGCGTGCGGCCGATATCGGCACTGTGTTCATGACCGGTGGCTCCAGCGGTTTGCCCGTTTTGCGCGCCTGTGTGCAGGCGGCTTTGCCGGGGGTGGCGATTGCCACGGGCGATATGCTGGGCTCGGTCGGCACCGGGCTTGCGCTGGACGCACGCCGCAAGTTTGGGTGACGGGGTTGCAGAGGGGCGCGGATTGGCTCAGGCTTGCGGCAAGGAGATTGCCATGCCCATCAAGAACCGTTTCGCCGAAATGCTGCCCGAAATCACCGCTTGGCGGCATGATTTTCATCAACACCCGGAATTGATGTTCGACGTGCACCGCACGGCGGGCATCGTGGCCGACCTGTGCCGCAGCTTTGGCGCCGATGAGGTGGTCACAGGCATCGGGCGCACCGGGGTGGTGGTGGTGATCAAAGGGCGGACCGATACGGCGGGCCGGGTGATCGCGGTGCGTGCCGATATGGACGCGCTTCCGATCCACGAGGCAAGCGGGGTGGATTATGCCTCACTGACCCCCGGCAAGATGCACGCCTGCGGCCATGACGGGCATACCGCGATGCTGCTGGGCGCCGCCAAATATCTGGCCGAGACGCGCCAATTCGACGGCACTGCCGTGCTGATATTCCAACCCGCCGAAGAGGGCGGCGGCGGTGGGCGTGAGATGGTCGAGGCGGGAATG
>JBIHZO010000177.1:0-7046 GCA_044231405.1 Cypionkella sp.
TCCGCAGGGCAATCCAGCCAGATTGAACGGGTGATAAGGCGGCTATGGTCAGGAACCGCTCGTCCCAAAGGCGTTTCAAACAACACCGGGCGATCCTGACAGGCCGCGCGCAGATGCGCGACAAGCTTAGGGGGCACCATTTCAGCCAGCGGCATCCCACGCGAGAGCCAATCCTCGATCTCGGCAATGGGTCGGTCCGTCATCGTCTCATGAGCGTCGAAATAGACCGCATTCAGCCTCATCTGGTTCAAGAGACATGCAATGACTGTTGATTTACCCACGCCAGGTGGGCCGCTGATGGCGATGATCGGAAAACTCACAGGTCGTGTTCCATCGCGGTCGTGACGAACCAGCGCATGTCCAGCAGAACCGGGCGGATCGTTACCTGCGACGCTGGCCAAGCTGTGCTCAGCGCCGCGGCATAGATGTCAGGCTCTCGGTAGAAGGCCGAGAATACAAGGTTTGCGCAACTGCTGAAGGGAATCTCAGGCAGATTTGCGCTGGTATGGGCACCCCGTTCCAGAATGACGATCCGACCCGACGGGGCAACATACCGGGCGGCGCGCGCCAGCAGTTCGGCGGCCTGCTCGGCGGGCCAATCATGTAAGACCGATTTGAACAGGATCACATCAGGCGCCCTGCCGGTTTCCATTCGCCAGTTCATGCGGTGCATGTCGCCGGGCAGAAACCGCAGCCTGTCGCCATAGCAGGCATTTTCAGGATCGGCGCGGCCCAGCGCACAGACGCCGGGAAGATCAAGGATCGCGTAAGAAAGGCCGGGGTGGCGCGCCAAGACATGGCGCGCAAAGGCACCCGCGTTTCCGCCAATCTCAAGCACAAGGCCCGTGTCTGGCAGCGAGACCATGTCCAGTAACCCCGGCGCTTCGGCATCGGTCAACGCCGCAACGTAATCCACCCAGCGTTGGGTGTGGGCGCGGGCCGACGGATCATCCCGCATCGCAAGGCCATAGTCAAAATATTGGAATGTTGAAGACTTTTCCATGAAACCATCGGTATCATGGAACAAGTCTTCAGCGTGCAGGGCGACATCGGCGGCAGCAAGGCGCAGAAATCCAACCCGCGCCCGCAATTGGCGGGAATGGGTCTGCCAAAGTGCCGCGAACCCATCGGTCAACGCGAACCCATCAGATTTCAGTACCCCGATCGCGCGCAGTATCGCCGCGAGCGGGGCAGGGGCGGGATCAGCCGGGGCGTCTGACGCCAAAGCCGCAATCAATCCCGAATTGATCGCCACATCCAGCGCCACGGCTCCCAGAAAAGAGCCCAGACAGTCCTCAATGGTCATACCTTGGGCGATGAGATTCAAACGCCTTTCCTACGGCCAGTTCTGGAGAGACAGCCCAAATCAGGCTGCGGCTGTTTCAGGTGCCGCGACAACATTCAGGTGCTGCGTCATCTCGTTGATGTTGTTCAACGATTGCAGGTGCAGATAGCACAATTCCAGTTCATCGTTCTGGAACATCTCGGACAGGTGCTCTTGCGGGATCGCCTTCAACTTGTCGCGGTTGATGGTGAAAAAACCTGCCAGAGAACCGGTTTTGCCATCGGGCAACGAAAACCGTGCCTGGGCCGGGTCGAGCACTTTCAGATCGACCAACCTCTTGCAGAACAGCTTTGTGCGTTCATATTGGCCCTGATAGCTGGAAACAAAGTTCAGAATGCCAGTCAAATACTGCGTCCGGCTGCCTTCGCTATCAAACAAACGCTCGCCCTTGCCTTCTTTGTTCAGGCCCTCATATTCTTCGTCAATGCACAGCGTGAAGCTGCCCTTACCTTCGGCTTCGGCAAAAACGAACGGATAGCGCCGCAAAAACGCAGTGACATACTTGCCTTTCCATGCCCCGTCTTCTGCAACAAAGATGTTCTGCCCATCTTGAAAGCCAAGGATCACCGACGGGAAAACCGCTTCTGCAGTGCCCGCAAAGATGATGGTCAACTCAGGTGCCGCCGACGCAAACTCAGCTGCCAAAAGCGGCGATGAATTGACGGTTTTGGCAAACCCATAGCTCTTTCCGGACTGAACGGACCAGTCGCGGTGCAATTCGGATGAGATTGGAGTCGCACGCTCGTAAATCAACAACTGCTTAGACATATTTCATCCTCATTTTCGACAAGATGGTGGCTGGATCAGACAGCCTACTGTGTACAATTGGCTCGTCCTGATATGCAAGCGCAACACTCGCTGCCTGCCAAGGAAATCACGTTTGGAAACTGATCTGATCCGATAGATCTTGCGATTTTATGGAGGATGGGTTCCGGAGCGGGGATTGTCATTCTGGAGCCCTTTCTCCGTTTTGTCTCCATTCTGTGGCAGGAAAGCTGTCCGCTGTTCCACTTTTCCCCATTTTTCAGGTGGGCGGGATCGGGCGATGACGCGGGATACTCGCCGGCCCATAATACAGTGGTGCTGACGGCGATGCTGGCTGCGAATAACATGGCCCTATGGAACTTGTTTTGGGAGGAGTGTGTTTCGGAGGCGACTTGAACCGCCCCGGCTAAAAGGGGGGCAAAGCTCTCAAAGAATGACCCGTTATGGAACAGACACAAAAGAAGTAGGCCGTGGGTAATCCGGCCTTTTTGGCGGGGTCTATTCGTAGAATTCATGCGGCCATTTTCAGTTTCTGGGCGGCATCGATGCCGCCGATGCCCATGTTCGGGCGGTCGTTGTTGCAGGTTCAGGGCGATTGCGTGGCGTGGTCTTGGGCCTCCGCGATGGTTTCGATGATGTAGCGGTCGAGCCATTCATGCCGGGCGGTGCGGTTGTGGCGCTTGATGCAGGCGCTCTGCTGCGGCTGTCCGGGTTGTATGTGCTGGATGGTTATGCCCCATCTCGAAGCCCAAATCATCCGCCTGGCACTGACGTATTCCGGGCCATTGTCCCCGCCCACCGCCTTCGGCAGGATCGCGATGATCTGCGTCGCAGTCTATCTGCGTGTCTTCCTTCAAAATCCGCTCGTTCATCTTGCCGAGAAAATTCCACTTATGCAGCGCATCACTTTCGGGGGGAACGCGCCAGCCGCAGCGCCCGAAGGCCTTCAGCCTCCAGATTATGTGTCAGAACGGCCCTTTGGGCAGGCTCATTTGCCGCAAGCAAAACGGTTGCAGCCGCGGTTTTTGCGATCAGTGACTTATGGCACCCTGTTCAGATCACGTCGGTCGGTATCGCGTTTGATTTTGGGCGGTCTTCTGCGGGCAGGCTTCCCGAGACAAGGTAGATCGCCTGTTCTGCAATCCCTGTCGCATGATCCCCGGCACGCTCGATGTTCTTGGCTATGAAATGCAGGTGCATGATCGCGGAACCAGTCGCCGGATCCTGTGCCATATCTGCCAAAAGCGTGCGGAACAGGTTGTCATAGATGCGGTCAACTTCCACATCCCGAGCCCTGACGGCGGCAGCCAATGCCGCATCCCTTTGAACGAGGGCGCTGAGTGCCTCATCAAGCATGACCGTGACGACTTTGGTCATGGACTGAATTGTGCCAATAACTGCCGCGTGGCCGCTTGAACCAGCGAGCACTTTTGTCCGTTTGGCAACGTTTTTTGCATAGTCGCCAACCCGCTCAAGATTTGTTGATGCCCGCATGACTGCCAAAACCATGCGCAAATCCGAGGCGGTTGGGGCGCGAGTCGCAAGAATGCGGGCAGCTTCGACATTGATCTGTTCATCCAGTCCGTCCACCGCCCGGTCATTTTCAATGACCTCGTCGGCCACGGCAACGTCACCTGCCTGCAGCCCCTGGAGGGACCCGATGAGGGCCGCCTCTACCAACCCCCCCATGCGCATAAGCATCGCCTGCAATCGCTCCAGATCGTGATCAAAGGAGGAAACGATATGTGTATCTTGTGCCATTGATAATAACCCCTTAGCCGATCCGACCGGTGATGTAGCTTTCGGTCCTGGGGTCTGTGGGCGAAGTGAAGATGTCGCCGGTGTTGCCATATTCAACAAGGTGGCCCAGATGGAAGAATGCGGTCTTTTGGCTGACGCGGGCTGCCTGCTGCATCGAGTGTGTCACGATGACCACGGCAAACTGGGCGCGAAGTTCGTCGATCAATTCCTCGACCTGTGCCGTTGCAATCGGGTCCAGCGCCGAGCACGGCTCATCCATCAACAAGACTTCGGGCGACGTTGCCACCGCGCGGGCGATGCACAGCCGCTGCTGCTGACCACCAGACAGACTGGTGCCAGGGGCATCAAGCCGGTCCTTGACCTCGTTCCACAGTGCCGCCCGCTTCAGGGAGGCTTCAACGACACCGTCCAGATCCGTTTTGGATTTGGTCAGCCCATGAATGCGCGGGCCATAGGCCACATTGTCATAAATGGACTTCGGGAATGGGTTTGGTTTTTGGAACACCATGCCAATGCGGGCACGCAACTGAACCGGATCGACAGATGCGCCGTAGATATCGGTGCCCTCCATCGTGATCTTGCCTTCAACCCGCGCCGAAGCGATCGTGTCGTTCATCCGGTTCAGGCAGCGCAGGAACGTGGATTTCCCACAACCTGACGGCCCGATAAAAGCAGTGGTCGTCTTGTCGAGGATCGCAACATCGACATCCTTCAGCGCGTGGTTGGTCCCGTAATAGACCTGCACACCCTTGGCGTCGATTTTCACTTTGTGCGTGTCCACGGCCTGCTTCACTTGAAATCCTGCGTCCATGTTGTTTGTCCTATTACCATTTCCGCTCAAACCGGGAGCGCAGGTAGATTGCGACCGCATTCATGGTCAGCAGAAACGCCAACAGTACCAGCACGGCCGCTGAAGTCCTGCTGACAAAACCGCGTTCGGTGCTGTCGGCCCAGATCAGGATCTGGGTGGGCAAAGAGGTGGCCGGATCGAACGGAGTTGCCGGTGCCACCGTGATAAAGGCGTTCATCCCGATCAGAAGCAAAGGGGCTGCCTCGCCCAAGGCGCGGGCCAGACCGATGATCGCGCCGGTCAGAACGCCGGGCATCGCAAGAGGCAAGACATGGTGAAAAACCACCTGTTGACGTGACGCGCCCAAGCCAAGTGCCGCTTCGCGAATGGACGGCGGTACCGCCTTCAACGCCGAGCGCGTCGCGATGATGATCGTTGGCAATGTCATCAGCGCGAGCGTCAAGCCCCCGACCAATGGGGCAGAGCGCGGCATCCCGAACCAGCCCAGAAACACCGCCAGCGCCAAAAGGCCGAAAACAACAGATGGCACTGCCGCCAAGTTGTTGATGTTGATCTCGATGAAGTCGGACATCTTGTTCTTCGGAGCGAACTCTTCAAGGTAGATTGCAGCACCAATGCCCACCGGGAATGACAACACAAAGCACACCAGCAGCGCGTAAAACGAGCCAACGATTGCGCCTTTCAGACCAGCCAGTTCGGGAAAGCGTGAATCGGCGCTGGTCAGCAGCGCGAAATTGATCGGTTTGGTGATCAAGCCCTGCGCTGCCAGCGTGTCGAAGGCCGAAACTTCGGCATCGTTCAGCCGACGGTCGGCTTCGGGTGTGGCCCGATCAATCAGCCCTTTGTACAACTGGTCGTAGGGATCAGAGACGGGAACCGTTATCTCGACTGATTTGCCGATCAGTGTCGGATCAGCCACCACGCGGTCGCGCAATTCAAACTGTGCCGAGTTGGACAGAAGACCCGCCATCTTGCGGGCAATCTCTGGCTCAACACCCGGCAAAGCGGCCTGCATAGCGTCCTGCATCAGGGCCCGATAATTGCCGCCCTCGATCTTTTCGGGTTTGACCCGGTCTGCTGTGACCGGGAAGGTCATTGTCACATGGGTCTGAGTGAACGCCTGCCATCCGGTCGATACCAGCGAGCTGAGCAAAATGAACAGCATGGCAAACGCGATGCTGATCGCACTGATCCCAAGGCCTTGCAGAATCAATTCCGAACGCTTGCGGCGAGCGATATTGGCGGCGGCATCCTGGGCGGAGCGGCCCGTGGTGCTTGAAAGAGGGGAGGTTGTCATGGGTGCACCTTCAGTCATAAATTTCGCGGTAATTGCGCACGATACGCAGCGCCAGAATGTTGATGCACAGGGTCACGATGAACAGCATCAACCCAAGGGCAAAGGCGGCCAGGGTCTTGGGGTTGTCGAAGGAGGTATCACCAATCAGCAGGGTCACGATCTGCACGGTCACCGTGGTCACACTGTCCAGCGGGTTGATCGTCATGGTCGCAATCAGGCCGGCGGCCATCACCACGATCATTGTCTCACCAATCGCCCGACTGACTGCGAGCAAAATGCCGCCGACAATGCCGGGAATGGCTGCAGGGAACATGATTTTCAGGACGGTTTCAGCGCGGGTTGCACCCAGCGCCAAAGATCCGTCGCGCAACGATTGCGGCACAGCGCCCAAGGCATCATCGGCAAAGGACGAGATGAAAGGAACCAGCATGATCCCCATCACACTTCCCGCGGCCAGTGCCGTATTGGGCGAAATCGACACCCCAATCTCGGCCGCGCTGGAGCGCAGGAAGGGCGCAACCGTCAGGATGGCGAAGAAGCCGTAAACCACGGTGGGAATGCCTGCCAGCACTTCCAGGAGGGGTTTGGCGAAGGCGCGAAAGCGCCGACTGGCGAATTCGTTCAGGTAAATCGCGGCAAACAGTCCGATCGGGACCGCGATCAGCAAGGCAATCGTGGTGATCACGATCGTGCCCAGAATGACCGGCAGCCAGCCAAAAGCACCCGCACCGGCAATCTGATCGGCACGCATCGGGATTTGCGGCTCCCAGTTCGTCCCGAACAGGAATTCGGTGATCGGAACAAGCCTGAAGAACTGATAGCTTTCGAACACAAGCGACAGCACGATCCCGATGGTGGTGACAATCGCGATCATCGAGCAACCCACCATCAAGCCGTGGATGATCTTTTCAACGGCTTGGCGCGCGCGAAATTCTGCTGCAACACGCCGCCGCGCCACGAACAGTCCAAGCGCAATCAACGCGGCAAGGCCCGCAATCATCAGCCAGCTTGACGCTGCCCGCAGGTCGTTCATGTGAGCCGCTGCCTCAATCTGCCACTCCTTCGGA
>JBIHZO010000178.1:0-6983 GCA_044231405.1 Cypionkella sp.
TTTGCGGCGTTGTCGCTGACGACCACGGGATGCTTTGAAGACCACGACGGCAAAGCCGTGCCGTTCTGATCACGCAGCCAAGGGCTAAAGTTTCAGCAGCTTCACAATGGCAGCTTTTTCATCATCTGCCGTCCACCCGGCCTTGAGCAGGCCAATCAACAGCGCGATCAACCCCGGATCGGCACGTTTCAGCGATTGCAGCAAAGCCATCGGAGCCGCCTGCACATAGGCCAGTGCCACATCGTCGCTGTCGGTGAAATGCTTGTTGCGCAAATGCTCAAAAATCCGTCGCACCCTTTGGGCATTGCCACCGACCTGCACCAAAAACGCCGCCAGCCCCTCTTCGTCCATGCTGGTAGTCATGCTCAGCCCGCCAAAGCGAAAGCGGTTGACGACAAATTCGGCATCCACCAGCATGTAAAGCTTGAACGCATGGCCCGCGATATGCCCGATCTTGGCACTGGACATATCCGCCGCCAAATCCAGCCAACTGACCGGATCCAACGTGAACGCATGGTTGTGACGCTTGATATTGGGCGGCCAAAACCGGCAAGGAGAGCCAAAACTGTTCACCTCCACCCCCGCCAGGGCCCCGCCCCCCAGCGCCATTGCCACAGCCGTCAGGGCGTTCGAGGTGATCAGATTGCCCTGCGAATGGCAATAGATCGGCGTCCTGGCCCGCGACACGCCGCCATCTCCCGCCAAAAGCCCGTAAAGCGACCGGGTGGCGGCGTTGCCTTCCACCAGAGCGCCCACAAAATCGGTCTTTTGCAGCATCGGATAGGTCTTGCGCGCCAGTTGGTACATCGCCTCAACCGCCACCATCCAGTTGTCAAAGCTCAGCCCAACCCCCGCCTGCACCTGCGACAACTGCGCTTTGTCCGCGATGCACTGCCCCAGATCACTCCACTTGCCGTTGCTTTTGTTGAACACCCCAATCACCGGACAGCCCTGCATCAGCGACACTGCCATCGCAGCTTCCATGTGATCTTCGGGTGTGTTGTCCATGCCATTGACAAAAATCACCCGTCGCGCCGGATTGAACCAGCTTTGCGTCATCCCCTCGGGCGACAGGTACAATTTGACTTCGCCGTCGCGGCTGGGGGGCGTGTCGCCGAAGGCAATGGCAGGAGCTTGCATGGTGCAATCCGTCAAAACTCGATATGCCAAGCCTAGGCAGAGCAGCGCGGTCTGGAAAGCATTATCATCATCGGCAGTTGCCCAATTGCGAGGCGGGGCCGCGCTACAGCCGGCAGTCCAGCGCCGCGCGCATGGATTTGGCCGAATAAGGGCCAAGGTCTACCACCCCAACCACCCGTGCCGCCACAAGCCGTGACCAGTCGCCCGTGGCCAGAACCACCTGCGCGCCCAGCCCACAATCGCGCATGCCGCCGCTGATGATCCTGTCGCCGATGCGGTGGTTTGTCAGCCCCGGCAGCCGCGCCACCTCGATCAACGCATCGCCTTGAAGCCGCACAAACACCAACTCGCGCGTCAGGTGCGGGCGGTCGACATAGGCGATCTCGGTGCGGCCGTCGCCGTCGAAATCGCCCACTCCTGCCGGGGCCAGCCAGCGGTGGCTCTGCCCGACGGGTTTGGTCTGCGCGATCACCTGCCCATCGACCCCGTAAACCGTCAGCATCGCACCGCGCCGGACGTCGGTTTGCACCACCAGAACCTCTGGCAACTGATCATCATCAACATCAACGACGCGGGCGGTCAGATCCTCGAACACCCGATCTTGCGGCAAAGTGACGGTGCGCCGTTCGGTCTCGATACAGGTTCCGGCGCAGCCTTGCGGCGTCACCGAAAGTTCCAGCCCGCCCCATTCCACGGCATCCCCCAGAACGCCGTGGTCATAGCGCCCGGTGGGCTGCATCAGCGCGGCCCCGGTGATGGCCCAATCGCGCATGTCGGCACTGGCTGGCGCAACCCACAGGCACAGCGCCAGCAGCCAACGCATCAGATCTGCTTTTGCGGCATCTGCACACGCAAACCTTCCAAGGCATCCGTCACCTTGATCTGGCACGTCAATCGCGAGCGCACCGGATCGGGCTGCCATGCAAAATCAAGCATATCCTCTTCCATCGCGTCTTTCTTCGGCAGCTTTTCGACCCAAGCCGCATCGACATAGACGTGGCAGGTCGAACAGGCGCAGGCACCGCCGCAATCGGCCTCAATCCCCGGAATGCCGTTGTCGCGGGCCCCTTCCATCACGGTCAAACCGTTGGCCACATCCACCACATGCTCTTTGCCGCTGTGTTCAACATAAGTGATCTTCGCCATGCTTGCTTTCCTGCCTTTGCACTGCCCCATCGGGTTGACCCTGACATAGGCCAGATTTCCCCCATTTGCCAGAGGCGGCACCGCGGCGCCTGCGGCACTAAGACTTTCCAGCCACAGCTTTTGCCGCTATGATTGACGCTTGAAAAGCCCGGGGCTCAACCGGGCGGCAGTTCAGGCAGGGCATGACAAAGACGGTTTTTATCGGTGGTGCGCTGGCACTGATGCTGGCGGGGTGCAATGGCACGCAGGTGACGGCCCCCAGCCGGGCCGATCTGGGCATTGAACTGATGCGGCTGGACAAGGCCGGGCCACCGCCGGGGCCGGAAGGGGCTTGCTGGGCCTCCGACACCACCCCGGCCGTGATCGAAACCGTGACCGAACAGATTGTCATGACCGAGGAAGCGCGGGACGATGCGGGGCGGGTGATCGCTCCCGCCACGTTTCAGACCAAAACGCATCAGCGCATGGTGCAGCTGCGCGAAGAGGTCTGGTTTCGCGCGCCCTGCCCCAGCGACATGACCGTGCAGTTTATCGCCTCTTTGCAGCGCGCAATGAAGGCGCGCGGGTTATTTCTGGGGGCAGTGACGGGCGAGATGGACGCGGCAACCCGAGAGGCCGTGCGGCGGTTTCAGGCCGACCGGGGGTTGGACAGTCCCACCCTGTCGCTGGCTGCGGCCAAGGAACTGGGGCTGATCGCAACCGATCTGTCCGACCTGTGACGCCCTCCGAAACCACCCTCCGTCAGGCCCGGTATGAGGCCGAAGTGTCGCGCCAATGGGCCGCGCAGCCCCTCGATGGCGCGCATGATCTGGGCCATCTGCGCCGCGTTTGGGCCAATGCCAATCTGATTGCGATGGATGTGCCTTGCGATATGGAAATCCTGCTGCCTGCCGTTTTCTTCCACGACCTGATCAACCTGCCGAAATCGCACCCCGACCGCAGCAGCGCCTCACGCCGGTCGGCGACCGCCGCCTGCGACTTTCTGCGCGGTGATGGGTTTGCTGCGGAAAAACTGCCAGCCGTGGCCCACGCCATTGCCGCGCACAGCTTTTCGGCGGGCATTTTACCAGAAACGCCCGAGGCCCATGTGCTGCAAGACGCCGACCGGCTGGAGGCGCTGGGGGCCATCGGCATCGCGCGAATGTTCCATGTGGCGGGGGCCTTGGGCGGGCAGTTGTTTGACAGCGAGGACCCGATGGCGCTGCGCCGCCCCTTGAACGACCGCCGCTTTGCGCTGGACCACATTCAGACCAAACTGCTGCTGTTGGTGGACACGATGCAAACCGCGCCGGGCCGCGCCATGGCCGAAGTGCGCGCCGACTGGGTGCTGTCGTTCCGCACAAGGCTGTTGGCGGAACTGGGCTAGATTTACGGCCGGTCATGCAAAAGGCGGCAAGGTCTCCCCTGCCGCCTTTTTCCTTTTATTCCAATATCTTACTCGATCCCCAGCGCCACAAAGCGCGGATCGCCCTCACGCCGCACCAGCAGCAGGATCGACTTGCGGCCGGCATCGCGGGCCTCGGTCAGGCGGTCTTCCAGATCGGACAATTTCACCACCCTTTGCTGACCGGCCTCGACGATCACGTCGCCGGGCATCACGCCCTTGCCAGCGGCCTCGGACGCCGGATCAACCTGCGTCACCGCAAGCCCGGTGCTGCCTGCGGGCAGATTCAGGTCCTTGGCCACCTTTTCATCGACGGGCACCATGGTCAGACCCAGTGCTTCGGTCTTTTGCGGCTCGGCTGGCGTCTCTGGGGTCGCGGCGGCTTCCACCACGGCCTCGGCCTCTTCGCGGCGGCCCAGCGTCACGTCCACGGTGGTCTCAGACCCCTCGCGCAGCACCAGAACCGGCACGGCATCGCCAATCGGGCTGTCAGCGACCGTACGGGTCAGGTCTTTGACATCGCTGATTTCACTGCCGTTGAACGACAAGATCACGTCCCCCGCCAGCAGGCCCGCCTCTTTCGCCGGACCTTCCGGCACATCGGTGATCAACGCGCCTTTGGCCGCCGAAATCCCCATCGCCTCGGCCACATCCGGGGTCACGTCCTGAATTTTCACGCCCAGCCAACCACGCCGGGTTTCGCCGAACTCTTTCAGCTGCCCCACGACCTTGCTGACCACATTGGATGCCATCGAGAAGCCGATGCCAATCGACCCTCCGGTGGGCGACAGAATGGCGGTGTTCACGCCAACCACCTGCCCCTCCATGTTGAACAGCGGCCCGCCCGAGTTGCCCTTGTTGATCGCGGCATCGGTCTGCAGGAAGTCATCATAGGTGCCCTGCAATTCACGCCCACGCGCCGATACGATCCCGGCAGACACCGAGAACCCCTGCCCCAACGGGTTGCCCATCGCCATCACCCAGTCGCCCACCCGCATGCCGTCGCTGTCGCCAAAGGCCACAAACGGCAGCGGCTCCGGGCTTTCGACCTTCAACAGCGCGATGTCGGTTTTCGGGTCAGTGCCCACCAGCTTGGCATCCAGCCGTTTGCCACCAAAGAACTCGATCTCGATCTGATCGGCGCCTTCGATCACGTGATTGTTGGTGACGATATAGCCATCGGCGGAAATCACAAAGCCTGATCCCAGCGCCTCAGAGCGTTGCGGGCCATTGCCCTCGCCGTCTGGCGGCATGAAATCCTTGAAGAAATCCTCAAACGGCGATCCGGGCGGCACCATCGGGCCGCTGTCGGTGGCTTGCGCCACCACTGCCGAAGTGGTGATGTTCACCACCGAGGGGCTGATCTGTTCAGCCAGATCGGCAAAGCTGTCGGGCGCACCAAAGGCCCGCGCCTCGAACGCCGGGGCAAGCGCCAGTGACAGGCCAAGCCCAATCGCCAACATCAGACTGCGCGGCGCGAAAGGCGGCGCAGGGATAACCAAAGCAGTGGCACGGTTAGTCACGTCCGAACTCCTTCATGTTCCAACAGGGACCGTTCGGATCGGTCCCCGCACAAGATACCGCATCATGTAGGCAGCATCAGGCGCAATGCAAACCCTGACATGCCGCCTCAATCTGTTGTGAACGAAGTTGTCACCCCGTGACCGCCGCACCAAGCGCATTTGCCCGCATCGGCCAGCTTGCGCCGAACCCGAACGCAAAAGGGCCAGCGCGGAACGCTGGCCCTTTGCAGGTTTGGATTGGCCCGAGGTTACGGCGCGGGCGCTTCGGGGGCCTTTTCGGACCCCAGATAGTTGAAGAACTCCGAGTCCGGCTGCAACACGATCGACGAATTGCCGCCCTGCAAGGCGCGTTCATAAGATGTCAGCGACCGGGTGAAGGCGAAGAATTCCGGATCGCGACCGAACGCCTCGGCATAGATGCCGTTGCGGCTGGCATCAGCCTCACCGCGGATCACTTCCGATTCCTTGCGCGCCTGCGACGTCACTTCGACCACAGACCGATCCGCAGCCGCCCGAACCCGCTGCGCGGCCTCGTTGCCCCGTGCGATTTCATCCGTCGCCTCACGCTGGCGTTCTGCCCGCATCCGCGCGAACGTCGCCTCAAGGTTTTGTTCGGGCAGATCGGTGCGGGTCAGCCGCACGTCGATCACATCGACGCCCAACCCTGCCGCCTTGGCCTTGGCGTTGTCGCGGATCAGGTTCATCAGGCTGGTGCGGTCTTCAGACAGCACGCGTTGGCTGGGAACCGAACCCAGAACCTGCCGGATTTCGGCCGAGATGATCTGGTCAAGGTTGGCCCGCGCGGCCTCTACGCCACCCGAACCCACGGCGCGACGGAACACCTCCAGATCGACGATGCGCCAGCGCGCGAAGGCATCGACCACAAGGCGGCGGTCGTCCAGCGGCGTGATTTCCTTGGCTTGCGTCGGCAGACCCAAGATCCGGTCCTCATAGCGCAGCACATCCTGAATGAACGGGATCTTGAAGTTCAGGCCGGGTTGGTCAATCACTTGCTTGACCTCACCGAACTGCAGCACCAGCGCCTTTTCGCGTTCATCTACGATGAACACCGACGACAGGGCCAAAGCGGCCACAACCGCCACGGCCGGAAGAATGTAAGCAGCGCGCATCAGTTCGCCCCCCCGGTGGTCGTGGTGGCCGCCGCAGCCCCCGTTTGCATCTTGGACAACTCGTTCAAGGGCAGGAACGGCACCACGCCTTGGCCGTTTTCTCCATTGACGCCGTCAAGGATGACCTTGTTCATGCCGCCCAAAACTTTCTCCATTGTTTCCAGATACATACGCTTGCGCGTCACCTCTGGAGCCTTGATGTATTCAGCATAGACCGACAGGAAACGGCTGGCTTCACCCTCGGCGTTGTTCACGACCTGGGCACGATAGGCCTCTGCCTCTTCCTTCAGCTGCGCCGCCTGACCACGCGCGCCTGCGGTGACCTTGTTGGCATAGGCGTCAGCCTCTTTTTCCAGCCGGTCGCGTTCCTGCTGCGCCGCCTGCACCTGACGGAAGGCATCGATGACCTCTCGCGGCGGGTCGGCGCGGTCAAAGTTCACCCGCACCACGTTGATGCCAGAATCGTAGCTGTCCAGCGTCGCCTGCACCGAGGTTTGCAGATCGGCGGCAATGATGCCCCGGTCACGGTTCAGCACCGGAGCCAGTTCCGACCGCGCAATGATGTCACGCATCGCCGATTCCGAGACCGCTTTGATGGTGTCTTCGGGGTCGGCAAGGTTGAACAGGAAAATCGCCGGGTCCTTGATGTTCCAGACCACC
>JBIHZO010000179.1:0-6971 GCA_044231405.1 Cypionkella sp.
GGTCTTGGTACAATGGCACCAATTCGTCCAGAGGACGGTCGCCGATCACAACCCCGGCGGCATGGGTGGAGGCGTTGCGATAAAGCCCCTCAATCTGCGCACCGTAGTTCAGCAGACGCGCGACGACCTCTTCTTTCGCAGCCTCGCGCAGGCGCGGTTCATCCGCCAAAGCTTTGGTGATGCTGACAGGTTTCACCCCGTCCAGCGGGATCATCTTGGACAGTCGGTCCACCTGCCCGTAAGACATTTGCAGCACGCGGCCCACGTCGCGCACCGCCGCCTTGGACAAAAGCGCACCAAAGGTGATGATCTGCCCCACCTTGTCGCGGCCATATTTGCCTTGCACATAACGGATCACCTCTTCGCGGCGGTCCATGCAGAAGTCGATGTCAAAATCGGGCATCGAGACGCGTTCGGGGTTCAGGAAACGCTCGAAGAGCAGAGCATAGCGCAGCGGGTCCAGGTCGGTGATGGTCAGAGCATAGGCGACCAAAGACCCGGCACCTGACCCCCGCCCCGGCCCCACCGGAATGTTGTGATCCTTGGCCCATTTGATGAAATCGGCCACGATCAGGAAATAACCCGGAAAGCCCATCCGCTCGATGATGCCCAATTCAAAGTCCAACCGGGCTTGGTATTCGGCAGGGGTGACGGCATGCGGAATGATGGCCAGGCGTGACTGCAGGCCCGCATTGGCCTGACGTCGCAGTTCATTCACCTCATCATCGGCGAATTTCGGCAGGATCGGTTTGCGCTTGTAGGTGGCAAAGGCGCAGCGGCGGGCAATTTCGACAGTGTTTTCAAGGGCCTCTGGCAGATCGGCGAACAGGGTCGCCATTTCAGCCTCGGTCTTGAAATAGTGCTGAGGGGTCAAGCGGCGGCGGGGTTGCTGCTGATCGACATAGGCGCCTTCGGCGATACAGATCAGGGCGTCATGCGCCTCGAACATGTCGGATTTCGGGAAGTAGACGTCGTTGGTGGCGACCAAAGGCAGGTCCATGTCATAGGCCATCTCGATCAAGCCGCGCTCGGTCCCGGCCTCGGCATCGGGCAAGCGACCGCCTTCACCCGGGTGGCGCTGCAATTCGACATACAGGCGTTGCGGGAAGGCCACGGCCAGACGGTCCATCAAAGCCCGCGCCTTGGGTGTCTGTCCGGTTTGCAGAAATTTGCCCACCGGCCCCTCGGCCCCGCCAGTCAGGCAGATCAAGCCGCCCGCGTGACGCTCCAACTCGGCCAACGTCACCTGCGCAATGGCCCCGCCCTTGTCGATGTAAAGACAAGAGTTCAGCTTCATCAGGTTCATATACCCGGCCTCGGACTGCGCCAGCAGCACAATCGGGGCAGGATTGCGCGGCTTTTCTCCGACAGCACCCGGATCATAAGCCAGACTGACCTGACAGCCCACGATCGGCTGCACCCCGGCATCCTTGGCGGTCACCGAAAACTCCAGCGCCGCAAACATGTTGTTGGTGTCGGTCACGGCGACCGCTGGCATGTCCAGCTTGCCGCAAAGTTTGACCAAGGCCTTGACCGGCACCGCACCTTCCAGAAGCGAGTGTTCGGTGTGGACGCGCAGGTGTATGAATCGGGGGGCTGACATCGCTATAGCCTATCCAAGCGGCACGGGGAACGAAAGCCCGCCCTATTCACCGGCAAAGCAATAAACTGCTTCCAAAAATAACCGAAAAGGTAATGCTGGACAGAATCCTGTCAGGCAGGCTTCAATCAAGCGCAGAAAACGGGCACAAAGCCCTCAAGGTCGCGTGGACCGCTTTACGCCGCATCGGGCGGACACGCAGATGGCCATCAACGGGGAGACCGCGGCAGGATAAAAGATGACCGAAGTTGCGTTTCTGTTGAACGGAACGCCGGTTCGCGTTTCGGGAGGCTCCCCGACGCGAACGCTTTTGGATTGGCTGCGTGAAAATCGGGGGCTTTGCGGCACCAAAGAGGGTTGCAATGAAGGTGACTGTGGCGCCTGCACCGTGATGGTGACGGACGCGCAAGGAGCCCGCGCCTTGAACGCTTGCATCCTGTTCTTGCCGCAACTGAATGGCAAGGCCGTGCGCACCGTGGAAGGTCTGTCAGGACCAGACGGCCAACTGCACCCGGTTCAGGCCGAAATGATCATCCATCACGGCAGCCAATGCGGGTTTTGCACGCCGGGTTTCGTGGTGTCGATGGCTGTGGGCCACGCGCAGGGTCGCACCGATCATGACACGGTTCTGGCCGGAAATCTGTGCCGCTGCACCGGCTATGCGCCGATCATCCGCGCCGCGAAGGCCGCCGAATCCGCCCCGGTGCCCGACTGGATGCAGACCGACGCAGCCAGCCTTGCTGCGCAAACCTCGGTTGGCGGGGCTGAAGGGACAGGCAGCCACTCTGGCTTTTTCCAGCCGAGCAACAGCGATGATTTTGCGGATTGGTATTTGGCCAACCCCGATGCCACGCTGATCGCCGGAGCCACAGATGTCGGGCTTTGGGTGACGAAACAACTGCGCGATTTGACCAAAGTGGCATTTTTGTCCGGCATCACGGACCTGCAGCACATCGAACAGCAAGGCAGTTTGCTGCACGTTGGCGCGGGCGTCACCATCACCGCCCTGCGCGCGGCTGTGGCCCCGACACTGCCCGGCTTTGCCGAACTGCTGCGGCGTTATTCATCCGAACAGGTGCGCAATGCTGCCACCATCGGCGGCAACATCGCCAACGGCTCGCCCATCGGTGATGGCCCGCCCGCCCTGATCGCGCTGGGAGCCACCCTGCACCTGCGCCGGGGCGACGTGATGCGGACCCTGCCGCTTGAGGATTTCTTTCTTGATTACCGCAAGCAAGACCGCATGCCCGGCGAGTTCGTGGCGGGACTCACCCTGCCCGCCCACGCCCCCGCTTTGCGCTGCTACAAGATCAGCAAGCGCTTTGACCAAGACATCTCGGCGGTGCTGGGCTGTCTCAATATCACCGTGGACGACGGGTTGGTGACGGCGGCGCGGATCGCCTTTGGCGGCATGGCGGGTATCCCGAAACGCGCCAAGGCGGTTGAGGCGGCACTGTTGGGGCAGACGTGGAGCCTTGCCACGCTTGCCGCGGCACTGCCGGAATTTGCGAAGGATTTTCAGCCGATGACCGATATGCGCGCCTCGGCGGCCTACCGCCTGACCACGGCACAAAACCTGCTGACACGGTATTTCCACGACCTTGCGGGCACGCCGACGGACGTGTTGCAGGTGCAATCGTGACCATTGGCAAACCGCTTCCCCACGACGCCGCCCCCCTGCATGTGACGGGACAGGCGCGCTATGTCGATGACATCCCGTTGCCCGCCAACGCCCTGCATCTGGCTTTCGGCCTTTCGACCTGCGCCCATGGTGACATCACCGCGATTGACCTGGCAGCGGTACGCGCGGCCCCCGGTGTGGTGGCCGTGTTTGCGGCGGCCGATCTGCCGGATATGCCCGATTGCAGCCCTTCGACCCATGACGAGCCGCTGCTGGCCACGGGGATCGTGCATTACATCGGCCAACCAGTGTTTCTGGTCGTGGCAGACAGTCATCTCGCCGCCCGCAAGGCCGCGCGCTTGGGCCAGATCAGCTATGGTGAACGCCCTGCCCTGCTGACGGTCGAAGAAGCTTTGTCCGCCAATTCGCGGTTTGAACAGGGGCCGATCGTCTGGGCCAAAGGCAACGCGGGCGCTGAAATCGCCAAAGCCTCCCGCGTGATTGAGGGTCAGTTTGAGGTCGGCGGCCAAGAGCATTTCTATCTGGAGGGCCAGATCGCCGCCTGCCTGCCGCAAGAGGGCGGTGATGTGCTGGTGCATTCCTCCACCCAGCATCCCACCGAAATCCAGCACAAAGTTGCCCATGCCCTGCATCTGCCGATGCATGCGGTACGGGTCGAAGTGCGGCGGATGGGTGGCGGTTTTGGGGGCAAGGAAAGCCAAGGCAATGCGCTGGCCATCGCCTGCGCCATTGCCGCACGCGCCACGGGACGGCCGTGCAAAATGCGCTATGACCGCGATGACGACATGATGATCACGGGCAAGCGCCATGATCTGAAGATCAGGTACCGCGCCGGAGTGGATGATCAGGGTCGTATTCTTGGCCTTGAGTTTACCCATCTGTTCCGCTGCGGTTGGGCGCAGGATCTGTCGCTGCCCGTGGCCGACCGCGCCATGTTGCACGCCGACAATTGCTATTTCCTGCCCGCGATCCGCATTGAAAGCCACCGGCTGAAAACCAACACCCAAAGCGCCACAGCCTATCGCGGCTTTGGCGGCCCGCAAGGGATGGTGGGGATTGAACGGGTGATGGATCACATCGCGCATGCGGTGGGCCGTGACGCCTTGTCCGTGCGGCGCGCAAATTTCTACAACGCCGTCGGAGGGGCTGGCCCAGGCACGGGGCATCGCTATGGCAGCACGCATTCGCCCGCGAACTCCGCCCCGCAGACCACCCCCTACCAGATGCCGGTTGAAGATTTCATCGGCCACGAACTGGTAGCGGAACTGGAGCGGACATCTGATTATCAAGCCCGCCGCGCAGCGATTGCAGCTTGGAACGCCAGCAGTCCAATCCTGAAAAAAGGCATCGCGCTGACCCCGGTCAAATTCGGGATTTCCTTCACTTTGACGTGGCTTAACCAAGCCGGGGCATTGGTGCATGTCTATCAGGACGGCTCGATCCACCTGAACCACGGTGGCACCGAGATGGGGCAAGGCCTGTTCCAAAAGGTGGCGCAGGTGGCTGCGGGGGTGTTTGGCGTCGAGACCGAAAAGGTGAAAATCACCGCGACCGACACCGCCAAGGTGCCCAACACTTCGGCCACCGCCGCCAGTTCTGGCAGCGATCTGAACGGCATGGCGGCCCGCGCGGCCTGTGAAACAATCCGGGGACGCATGGCGGCGTTTGTCGCGGACAAGCACGGGGTGGCGGCGCAAACCGTGCGGTTTGAGGGCGGCACGGTCCGCGTGGCCGGAGAGGTGTTCAGCTTTGATCAGGTCGCCGCCTGGGCGTATCAGGCGCGGATTTCGCTGTCCTCAACCGGGTTTTATGCGACGCCGAAGATCACCTGGGACCGGGTCAAGGGCGCGGGCCGTCCGTTCCTTTATTTCGCTTATGGGGCCGCCGTTACCGAGGTTGTGATCGACACCCTGACCGGTGAAAACCGCATCCTGCGCGTGGATGTGCTGCATGATACCGGCACATCGCTGAACCCTGCGCTGGATGTCGGCCAGATCGAGGGTGCTTATGTGCAGGGCGCGGGCTGGCTGACCACCGAGGAATTGGTGTGGAACAGCAAGGGGATTCTGACCACACATGCGCCTTCGACCTACAAGATACCGGCCTGTTCCGACCGCCCCCCCGTGTTCAATGTGGCACTGTGGGGCAAGCCCAACCGCGAGGACACCGTGGGCAAATCGAAAGCGGTCGGAGAACCGCCGTTCATGCTGGGCATCTCGGCGCTTTATGCGCTGTCGGACGCCATTGCGGCCTGTGGTGACGGCTCGGTTTACCCCGCACTGGACGCGCCTGCGACAGCCGAACGGGTCTTGGCCGCCGTGCAGCGGGTACGCGATGTTTGATGTTGTGGAACTTCGGGCCGCCGTGGACGTCCATGGCCACGTTGCCCGCGTGGTGATTGCGGGCGTCAAGGGCTCTGCCCCGCGCGAGGCTGGCGCGGCAATGCTGGTCTGGTCCGACGGGCAGTCGGGCACGATCGGCGGCGGGGCGCTGGAATGGCAGGCGGTTCTGCGCGCGCGCACGCTGTTGGCGGCGGGCAGGTCGCAACTGGATCATGTGCCGCTGGGGCCAAATCTGGGCCAATGCTGCGGCGGCGCGGTGACGCTGTTGACAGAGGCTTATGGTGAGGCGGAGCTGACCAAACTGGACCCTTTGGTGATCGCACGCGCTGTCGATGGATCAGCTATGCCATTGGCTGTAAAGCGTATTTTGGCGGCGATTCGTGGGCAGGGTGTGGTCCCTGCCGCGCAGCTGCTGCAGGGCTGGATGGTGGAAACTGTTGCGCGCCCGCAGCGCAATCTGTGGATTTGGGGAGCCGGTCATGTCGGGCGGGCGCTGGTTTCGGTGCTGGCCCCGCTGCCCGACCTGGCGATCACCTGGGTTGACGTGGGGCCAGAGCGGTTTCCCGAAGACATGCCCGGGAATGTCAGGGTTTTGCCGGTTTCAGACCCCGCGCTGGCGGTCGCGTTGGCCCCCGTCAACGCGGAACACCTCGTGCTGACCTATTCGCACACACTGGACCTTGATCTCTGCCATCGCATTCTGAAAAATGGTTTCAGCCGCGCCGGCCTGATTGGATCGCGAACCAAATGGGCGCGGTTTCGCAGCCGCTTGGCCGCTTTGGGCCACAGCCCCCAGGCCATCGCACGGATCGATTGCCCCATCGGCGCACCGGGTTTGGGCAAGCACCCGCAAGCGATTGCCATTGGCGTCGCGACCGCTTTTCTGACCCCCAAACCCCAAGCCAATTTGCAGGAGATCGCAGGATGAACAGCGAAAGGCCGGTCCTTCTGTCAGTGGAGGGAATCAGCAAAGCCTATCCGGGGGTGGTGGCGAACGCTGACGTGACCTTCCAGATCCGTGAAGGCGAAGTGCATGCTTTGCTTGGGGAAAATGGCGCAGGAAAGTCAACCATGGTCAAAATGATCTATGGTCTGGTCAAGCCGGACTCGGGTCGGATGACATGGCGCGGCGCGGCGCACACGCCTTCGGAACCAAGGGCCGCCAGGGCCTCGGGTGTGGCGATGGTGTTTCAGCATTTCAGCCTGTTCGAGGCGTTGAACGTCGCCGAAAACGTGGCGCTCGGCATGGAAAATCCCCCGGCGATGGGCGCGCTGGCCGCCAAGATCATGGCGGTTTCTTCGGCTTACGGATTGCCGCTTGATCCATCGCGCATGGTCGGCGATCTGTCAGCCGGAGAGCGGCAGCGCGTCGAAATCATCCGCTGTC
>JBIHZO010000180.1:0-6943 GCA_044231405.1 Cypionkella sp.
GCCGTGGTGCAACCGATCACCGGGCAATCGCCAAACTCTGCACCCAACCCCAAGGTCAGCGCGGGAAGGTCTGCCTGCGGCGAGATGAACAGGATCACGGCGGCGAAAGGCCCCGGCCCCAGGCCTTGTGCCAGCTGTTGCGCCGCATCGGGTGCGCGGGCGGGCACTTGCGCCGTGGGCAAATGCCCGGTCACGCTTCGGGCATCAGATTGCTGAAGCTGGCCTCGCCCGCCATCAGCACCGCCTGTGTGCGACTTTGCACGCCCAGTTTGCGCATGATCGCGGTGACATGGGCCTTCACCGTGGTTTCGGCGATGGTCAGATCATAGGCGATCTGCTTGTTCAGCTTGCCTTCGCAGATCAGTTGCAGGATTTTCGCCTGCTGCTTTGTCAGCAGGCCCAGCCGCGCAATGGCCGCCTCTTTCTGACTGGCCGGAGCTTTGGGGTCGGCCTGCGGCACATAGCCTTCGGGCAAATAGCCGCCTCCGGCGCGGATGGCCTCAAACGCCGCGCGAAACACCTCGCGTCGGGCATGTTTTGGCACAAAGCCCGCAGCGCCCGCGTGCAGACAGGCCCCGATCACCCGATTGTCGGCCAGCGATGACACCACCACCACAGGCACCACGCCGACCACCTGACGCAGCCGGATCAATCCGTCCAGCCCGCTGACATCGGGCAGGTTCAGGTCCAGCACCACCACATCGGGCAGCGGCCCCGCCTCCAGCCGCGCAATCGCGGTGTCAAGCCGGTCCGCCGTGTCAATCCGCGCAATCCCCGCAACTGCTTTCAGCGTCATCGCCAAGGCGTCACAAAACAGCGGGTGATCGTCGATGATCAGGGCCGAGTTCAACGCGCGCGCGGTCTGTGGTTCGGCCTGCATTGGTCAGCCCCTTGATGATAAGTCACTCTAGCCTGCTTGCCCCACCACGCAAAGTGCTGCGAAAGTCTCACGCGCCGAAAACCCGCGCATGGACAGCGGCACCTCTTCCCCAAAACCGCGCCAAACGCTATCACCCCGCAAAACAGCCGGAGTCCGCCATGATCCCCACCCGCCGCACCGCCTTGGTTCTTGGCCTTGCCGCCCTGACTCTTGCCGCCTGTGGTGGTCGCCGCAGTGAACCCGCCGCCCGCAGCGGCCTGCACGCGGGTGAGACACCGGAAATGCGGGCGCTGGTGAACAAATGGGCGGCCATCCACAAGATGCCCGCGACGTTGTTGCACCGCCAGATCCAACGCGAAAGCGGCTACAATCCGGGCGCGCGCAACGGGCCTTATTACGGCTTGCTGCAGGTGATGCCGCAAACCGCCGCCACGATGGGCTATCGCGGCCCGGCCCAGGGGCTGCTGGACGCTGAAACCAACCTTGAATTTGCCGGGCGCTATCTGCGCGGAGCGTGGATCGTGTCGGGCGGCAATGAAGACCGCGCGATGATGTGGTTTGCCAAGGGCTATTACTATGAGGCCAAGCGCAAGGGTTTGCTGGTCGAGACCGGATTGCGCAGCTAAGGCATCGTCAGTACCAGGCGTCTGCCATCCCTGCCTTGCGCCGCGCCACAAAGTCCTGCAGCCCGTCCCGAATGCCCTCGTCCAACGCAGGCGCCTCAAACTCGGCCAACCGCTTTTTCCACAGCCGATTGGCGCGGGTGGCGGCATCGGTTGCCCCTGCTGCCTCCCATTTCTCAAACGGTTCGTTGTCCGAGAGTTCTGAATCCCAAAACGCGGTTTCATAATGCTGCATCGTATGGGCGCAGCCGAAGAAGTGATTGCCCGGCCCCACCTCGGCGAAGGCGTCGACGGCCAATTGGTCATCGTCGATCTTGATCCCGTCCAGATAGGAATGCAGTGCGCCACACAGGTCGGCATCTAGCATGAATTTCTCGTAAGACATGCTCAGCAGCCCGTCGAGAAACCCCGCCGAATGCAGGATGAAATTGGACCCGCAATGGATCGCCGACAGCATCGACATGGTGCCTTCCATCATCGCCTGCGCGTCGGGCAGTTTTGACGTGGTGAAGTTCCCCGCACAGCGCAAGGGCAGGTTCAACCGTCGCGCCAACTGCCCTATCACCATGGACCCGATGGCCGGTTCCGGCGTCCCGAAGGTCGGGCTGCCAGAGCGCAGCGACATCGAGGACAGGAAGTTGCCAAAAATCACTGGGGCGCCGGGACGCTCCAACTGCGTCAGGGCACAGCCCACAATGGTTTCGGCAAGCGATTGCGCGATCGCCCCGGCATTGGTGACAGGCCCCATCGCGCCGCCCAGGATGAAGGGCACGATCACCGCCGCCTGATTGGCGCGGGCATAGGCGCGCAAGGAATTGGTCATTGTGCCATCCCAGACCAGCGGCGAGTTGACATTGACATTGCCCAGAATGACGCAGTTTTTCTCGACAAAATCAGCGCCAAACAGCAGCCGCGACATCTCTATGCTGTCCTCGGCGCGCTCTTCGGACGTCACCGACCCCATATAGGCGCGGTCCGACAGGGTCATATGCGCCAGCACCATATCCAGATGCCGCTTGTTCACGGCCACATCCGTGGGTTCGCAGATCGTGCCGCCGGAATGGTGAAAGTTCGGGCTGGATTGTGCCAGTTTGACAAAGTTGTGGAAATCCTCCAGCGTGCCAAAGCGGCGCCCGCGGTCCATGTCCATCACGAAAGGGCTGCCATAAGCGGGGGCAAAGACCACCCCCTTGCCACCGATCTGCACAGAGTTGGCCGGATTGCGGGCGTGTTGCGTGAAGGTGGCTGGAGCCGTGCGCAGGACTTCAAGCAGCAACCCCGGCTCGAATTTCACCAGCAGGCCCTTTACGTCGGCACCCGCCTTGCGCCACAGCTCCAACGCCTCGGGATCATCGCGGAACTCGATGCCGGTTTCGGCCAGGATACGGTCGGCGGCCCGTTCCACGCGCTGCAGGTTTTCCTCGGACAGCACATCGTAGGTCGGAATATTGCGCAAGATATAGGGCCGCCCCAGCCCGCCACCCTTGTGCGCGCGTTCCGCTTGCCGCGCCACGCGTCCCGACCGTACCCGTTGCTCTGCCATGGTTTCCCCCTCGACACCTGTGTCAAGATTGCGCTGATCGGCCAGTGGGTCGCGGTCAGTCCCGACAGTTGAAGGTCGGTTTCCGCCACTTCGCAGCCGAAACCGACATTCCGGGTTCAGGTGATCACATCAGGCGTCACGCGGCCTGTGTGGCCTTCAATCGCTGCCAAAACATGTGCCGCGCGGATCACCGGCGCCAGCGCCTCTTGCGGATCAAGAGCCAAGCCATCCGGCCCTGCCGCATAGCGTTCCAGATACAGCCGCAACGTCGCCCCCTCAGTCCCCGTTCCTGACAGGCGCAGCACGATGCGGCTACCATCGACGAACAGGATCCGCACGCCCTGCGCCTTGGACACCGACCCATCAACCGGATCGGTATAGGCAAAATCATCGGCGGCAGAAATCGTCATCCCCTCAATCTGTCGCCCCGGCAGGCTGGCCAATGACCCACGCACGGCCAGCATCATCGCGTCGGCCTTCTCGCTGGCAATCGCCTCAAAATCATGGCGGCTGTAGTAGTTGCGGCCAAATTTGGCCCAATGTTCGCCCAGGATCGCCGCGACCGATTGATTGCGCACGGCCAGGATGTTCAGCCACAGCAAAATCGCCCAGAGCCCGTCCTTTTCGCGCACATGGTCCGACCCGGTGCCAAAAGACTCTTCACCGCAGATGGTGGCTCGTCCATCGTCCAGCAGGTTGCCAAAGAACTTCCATCCCGTCGGCGTTTCATAGCTGGCAATCCCCAAAGCCGCCGCCACCCGATCAGACGCCGCCGAGGTGGGCATCGACCGCGCGATCCCCTTCAGCCCGGCCTTGTACCCCGGCGCCAGATGCGCATTCGCGGCCAGCACCGCAAGGCTATCGGACGGCGAGACGTATATCCCAGCGCCCACAACCATATTGCGGTCACCGTCGCCATCCGATGCCGCGCCAAAATCGGGGGCGTTGGCCCCAAACATTTCATCCATCAAGGCCTTGGCCCATGTCGGATTCGGATCGGGATGCATGCCGCCAAAATCCGGCAGGGGGGTGTCGTTGATGCAGGTGCCCGCGGCAGCACCCAAGCGGTTTTCCAAAATCTCAACCGCGTAGGGCCCGGTCACGGCACACATGCTGTCCATCCGCATCCGAAATCCGCCCGCAAACATCGCGCGGATCGCCCGAAAGTCGAACAGGCTTTCCATCAGCGCCGCGTAATCGGCCACCGGGTCGACCACGTCAACGAGCATGCCCGCCAACTCGGTCCGCCCAATCACCGACAGGTCCACGTCATGGGTGGTGACGATCTTGTACTCTGAAATTTCAGTTGTACGTTTGTACATCGCTTCGGTCACAGCCTCAGGCGCAGGCCCACCATTCGCCATGTTGAACTTGACGCCGAAATCCTCCTGCGGGCCGCCGGGGTTGTGGCTGGCGCTCATGATGATCCCGCCACCGGTTTTGTGCAGCCTGATCAGATGGCTGGCCGCTGGCGTTGACAAGATCGCGCCCTGCCCGATGATCACCCGCGCCGCGCCATTCGCCGCCGCCATCCGCAAGATCACCTGCGCCGCACGGTCATTGAAATATCGGCCATCGCCACCCAGCACAAAGGTCTTGCCCTTTGCACCCACCACATCAAAAATCGCCTGCACGAAGTTTTCAAGGTAATGCGGCCCCATGAAGACCGGGGTTTTCTTGCGCAGGCCAGAGGTGCCGGGCTTTTGCCCCGCGATGGGTTGGGTGGCAACGGTTTGCAGGGTCATGGCTGATCTCCGGTCAGGATCGGTTCAAAGACAAAGACGGCTTGGCCCGCCACATCAACGCGGCGGCCCACATCCATGGCGGTCAGTTCAGGGCGGCTTGTGTCCAGTATCAAACGCCAGCCTGTCGCGGTTTCGGGCAGATGCAAGGCCGCCGCCCCACCCCCATTGAACACCACATAAAGGGCGTCTTGCGCATCCGGACCTTCAGCGGCCATGCGCAACTCAACCCCGATGCAGCGGAAACCCGGGTCGTGCCAATCGCCCGACTGCGGCAGGGCCCCGTCGGCGCGGTGCCAGATCACATCGGGCAGACCATCCGTCGGGCGCGCCCGTGCATGCAGAAACCGCCGCTGTCGCAGCACCGGATGCATCCGCCGCAGTGCCGTCAACCGCGCGACAAACCCCGTCAGCCGGGCATCGCCGCGCGCCCAGTCGATCCGCGTCACATCGTTGTCCTGCGCGTAGGCATTGTTGTTGCCGCCCTGCGTGTGCCCCACCTCATCACCCGCCAACAGCATCGGCGTGCCCTGAGACAACAGCAATGTCGCCAGAAGGTTGCGTTTGCGCTGATCGCGGGCGGCGATCAGGCTGGGGTCGATGCTTGGCCCTTCAACCCCCATATTGTCGGCGTGGTTGTCATCGTGGCCGTCGCGGTTGTCCTCACCATTGGCCAGGTTGCGCTTGACGGTGTAGGTCACAACGTCTTGCAGCGTGAAACCATCATGCGAGGTGATGAAATTCACCGAGGACGTCGCGGCCCTGCGCGAATGGTCGAATTTATCCGCCGACCCAAGCACCCGCCGCGCAAGGTCTGGCGCCATCCCGGCATCGTTACGCCAAAACCGCCGCACCCCGTCGCGGTACTTGTCGTTCCATTCCGCAAAGGGCAGCGGATAAGCGCCCAACTGATAGCCGCCGGGGCCGATATCCCAAGGCTCGGCGATCAGTTTGACCCGCGCCAGCACCGGATCCTGTCGGATGGCGTCAAAGAAACCGCCGTTCGCATCAAAGCCATGCGCCTCGCGCCCCAGCACGGACGCCAGATCAAAGCGAAAGCCGTCGATATGCACATGTTCGACCCAGTAACGCAATGAATCCAGTACCATGCGCAGCACCGCCGGTTGCGTCAGGTCCAAAGTATTGCCGGTGCCCGCGTCGTTGGCATAATGCCGCCCGCCCTGGATCAGCCGGTAATAGCTGCGGTTGTCGAGGCCCCGCAACGACATCGTCGGCCCCATTGCGTCACCCTCGCCGGTGTGGTTGTAAACAACGTCGAGCACCACCTCCAATCCCGCGGCGTGCAAGGCCTTCACCATCGCCTGCATCTCACGCAGAGGATTGGACCCGCCATAGCGCGGTTCCGGCGCGAAAAACCCCATGGTGTTGTAGCCCCAGTGGTTTTTCAGCCCCTTGGCGACCAGAAAGCGGTCGTCGAAATAGGCCTGCACCGGCAGCAATTCCACCGTGGTGACGCCCAAGCGCCGCAGGTGGTCAATCATCACAGGATGCGCCAGCCCGGCATAAGTGCCACGCAAGGCCACAGGAATGCCGTCGTGCCGCATGGTCAACGCCTTGACATGCGCCTCATAGATCACGGTGTCAGCCATCGGGATCTGCGGGCTGCGGTCATCGCCCCAGTCAAACGACGCGTCCACCACCACCGATTTCGGCAAGGCAAAGGCGGAATCGCGGCTGTCAAAGGATTGATCTGCGCGCGCCGCCCCGATGCGATAGCCCATCAGCGCATCCGACCACCGCAGCCGCCCGGCCAACCCACGCGCATAGGGGTCCAGCAACAGCTTGTGCGCATTGAACCGATGGCCCTCATCCGGCAAATAGGGCCCGCGTGCGCGAAAACCATATTGCTGCCCGGCCCTCAGCCCCGCGACATGCATGTGCCAGACATCGCCATCGCGGTCGGTGAATGGCAAACGCTGCACCTCCCGCCGCCCGTCGGGTGAGTACAGACACAGGTCAATCCCGGATGCATGGGCCGAGAACACAGCGAAATTGACGCCCTCCGAGCTGATCGTCGCCCCCATCGGCCAAGGCCGCCCCGGCCCGGCCGCAATGCCCGTCATATTCACTTCGTCAGACCTTCATACAAGGCGGCGTATTCGGCGGCAGAGGCTTCCCAGCCCACCGACTGCTT
>JBIHZO010000181.1:0-6925 GCA_044231405.1 Cypionkella sp.
GCCCACCAGCGCCTCGTCACACCACAACAACTTGCGGTCTGCGGGCCAGGTAGACAGCAGTTTGTCCAAGGATATCAGATCGCTGACCTCTGGAACAAAGGTCGCGCCGCATTGTTCCGCCGCCTCCAGCGCATGGGCCTGCAGGCGTTCTTGGCGGATGCGTTCGGAATTGGTGTGTCGCGTCTGCACCGGCATCACCCGCGCGGCCCCCAACTCCACCGCCTTTTCCACGATGAAATCGGTGCGCGCCTTCTTGATCGGCGCGAAGATCAGCCACAGGTCGGGCGGCAGGCGCAGGGGGGCAGTCTGGCGCTCGCAGATCAGGATGCCGCTGCGTTTGCCCATCTCGGCCACCACGCCGCGCCATTCGCCATCGCGCCCGTTGAACAGCGCCACCGCCGCCCCGCGCGCAAGGCGCATGACGTTGAACAGGTAATTCGCCTGATCGGCATTGACAGCCACGGGTTGCCCCAAGGCCAAGGCCTGATCTACATAGAGTCTGATCTTTGCTTCTGACATGAGCGTGACCCTATGCATGAGCCAGCCGATACGCCAGAGGCGGCAAGCGTTTCCGACGCCCCCACGGGCAATTGGGTAGACCGCTTTGCACCTGCGGCGACGCGCCCCTATTTGCGGCTGTCGCGGGCGGATCGTCCCATCGGCACCTGGCTGCTGCTGATCCCGTGCTTCTGGGGCATCGCTTTGGCCGCACTGGGCGGTGGCTTTCGGGCCTGGGACATCTGGCTGGCGCTGTCCTGTGCTGCGGGGGCGTTCCTGATGCGCGGCGCGGGTTGCACCTGGAACGACATCACCGACCGCGACATTGACGCCGCCGTCGCCCGCACCCGCAGTCGGCCGCTGCCCTCGGGTCAGGTGAGGGTGAAAGGCGCCGTGGTCTGGATGGGCGTGCAGGCCGCAGTCGCGGCCCTGATCCTGTTCAGCTACAACTGGCTGGCAATTGGCCTTGGCATCGGGTCGCTGGCCTTGGTGCTGATCTACCCTTTTGCCAAGCGGTTCACCTGGTGGCCGCAGGTGTTTCTGGGGCTGGCATTCAATTGGGGGGCGCTGTTGGCTTACGCCGCCCATGCGGGCACAGTGGCCTGGCCAGCGGTGGCGCTTTATCTGTCGGGCATCAGCTGGACGCTGTTCTACGACACCATCTATGCGCATCAGGACAAAGAGGATGACGCGCTGATCGGGGTGAAATCGACGGCCAGGCTGTTTGGGCAAAATTCCAAGGCCTGGCTGCAAGGCTTCTTGATGGCATCGGTGGTGCTGATGGCGCTGGCTGTGATCGGGGCGGCGGCCCCGGGCGGCAATGTGCTGGCGATGGCGCTGGGGCTGGTCGGCGTTTGGGCTTTTGGTTGGCACATGGCGTGGCAGTTGCGGCGGCTGAATGTGGATGATCCGGACAGTTGCATGGTGGTTTTCCGCACGAACCGCGATGCAGGGCTTATTCCTGCGCTGTTTCTTGCCGCTGCGGCGTTCCTTTGATTGATCCGCCGCGCCATGGGCCTTATGCAGACCAAGGGCATGCCATGCTTGCAGATCCCGCCCTGATTCCGAATGAGTGAACGCAACCCCTTGTTAAAACTTCCTTCCTTCAACCTGCAGCAGCTTTTGGCATCAAAGCTGATGGCCCCGGTTGCCTTTGTGGGCGCGGGGTTGCTGGCGGCGCTGATCGCCTGGGGTGGCGCGGTTGTGATCGAGCGGCTTTCGGTATCGGCGGTGAAATCGCGGCTGTTGACCGAAGGCATCACCTATGTTGACGTGCAGGCCGACGGGCTGCAACTGCACTTGCTGGGCACGGCCCCGAATGAGGCGGCGCGCTATCGCGTGGTGAATCTTGTGGGGTCCATGATCGAGTCCTCGCGCATCCGCGACAAGATGGAAGTGATCCCGGTCAAGGCGGTCGAGGCGCCGCGCTTCTCGTTGGAAATGCTGCGCAATGATGATGGCATTCAGCTGATCGGCCTGCTGCCCGAAGGCACAGCCGAGGCGCTGCTGACAGAAACCGCTCAGGCTCTGACGCCCGAAATACCGCTGTCCGACATGATCGAAACTGCGGCCTACCCGGCGCCAGAGGGCTGGGAGGCGGCGCTGGCCTATGGCATGAGCGCGCTGCAACTGCTGCCCCGTTCCAAGATTTCAGTGGCGCAGGACCGGGTGGCGATCACGGCGATTGCGACGTCAGACGCCGAAAAGCGCTCGCTGGAGAACCAGTTGACGTCGTCAAAGCCCGAGGGTCTGACCGTGCAGATCGAAGTTTCTGCGCCGCGCCCGGTGCTGACACCGTTCACTCTGCGCTTTGTCAAGGATGGGCAGGGGGTGCGATTTGACAGCTGTTCCGCTGACAGCGACGCGGCCCGCGCGCGGATACTGGCGGCGGCAAATGAGGCGGGCGTGATCGGGCGCACCAACTGCACCGTGGGCCTGGGTGTGCCCACGCCAAGCTGGGCCGAAGCCACGTCGGCAGGCATCAAGGCCGTTGCAGAACTTTCCAGCGGCACCATCACCTTCAAGGACGCCGATGTGTCCTTGCAGGCCGGGGCCGATGTGCCGCAAGCAGATTTCGACCGCGTGGTTGGTGAATTGAAATCGGCCCTGCCCGAGGTGTTCTCGCTTGATGCCACGCTGGAGCAAAAAGCCGCAGGCGGCGTGCAAGGCCCCGCCGATTTCACCGCCGTGCTGGCGCAGGACACCGGGCGGATCGAATTGCGCGGCCGTCTGACCGATGACCGCCTGCGCGCCGCTGTCGACAGCTTTGCCCGCGCCGCCTTTGGCAGCAAGAACGTCTACCTTGCCACCCGCAACGACGCAGAGCTGCCCGACGGCTGGCCTGTGCGGGTGCTGGCCGGCTTGCAGGCGATGGCGGAACTGGAGCACGGCAGTCTGATGGTGCGCGCCGATACGGTCGAGGTGAAAGGTGTCACCGGCAAACCTGCCGGCAAGGCCCGCATCTCGCAGATCCTGTCGGACAAGCTGGGGCAGGGCAAGACCTTCAGGGTCGATGTGACCTATGACAAAGAGCTTGATCCGCTGGCAGCCTTGCCGACCCCCGAGGAATGCGCGCGCGATGTGGGCGATGTTCTGTCCCGCAAGAAAATCGCTTTCACCCCCAGTTCCGCAGAAATCGACAGCTCTGCCGGAGTGGTGATGTCGGCGCTGGCCGAGGTGTTGAAAGACTGCCCCGGCGTCAAATTGGAAATCGCGGGGCATACGGATTCGCAGGGGTCAGAGGGCGGCAATCAGGCGTTGTCGCAGGCCCGCGCCGAGGCGGTGCTGCTGGCCTTGCAGGGCCGTCAGGTCGATGTGTCGGGCATGATCGCCAAAGGCTATGGCGAGGCGATGCCGCTGGCCGACAACGTGACCGATGCGGGGCGCGAGGCGAACCGGCGCATTGAATTCACCCTGATCGGCGGCACGGCGGCTGTGGCGGAAACGCAGCAGCCCGCCGCGGTCGGCGCAGTCCCCGATTTTTCGGGCGACACCCAGCCTTCGGTTGCGCCCAAGGAAAAGACCCGCCGGCCCAAGCCGCGCCCGGCCAAGAACGGATAAGAAAAGGCAGAATGCGCCCATGAACCGCACGGAATTCATCATTGCCACCGCGATCATCCTGCTTTTGGCCTTTGCCATGGGCTGGTTCACCTATTGGCTGATGCACCGCTTCACCCGTGTCGCGGGCGGCGATATGGCGGAAATGGACCGTTTGGCGCAATCGCTGCACGAGGCCGAAGAGATGCGCGATCAGGCGATCATCTATCTGGAACAGCGCGAAGCCGAGCTGATGAACCAGATTGTCCAAAGTGAGGCCGAACTGCGCGCGGCCATGGAAGGCCTGCGTGATGCGCGCCACGAAGCCGAAGAAATGCGTGCCTATATTGAGCGGATGCACGCCAACGGCTGACGCCGCAGGGGCGGCCTGCGGCCCCCCCCGACACAAAAGGCCCCAACCCCGGCTGCGTTCAGGCCAGGACAAGCCCTTCCGGCGTCACAGCCCCCCCAGACAGGCGCGCATCAGCGGGCTGTCCGGCGTTTCCAGCCCCCCGATCACGTTGAAATGGTGCAGGCCGGGGTCCACTGTCCAATCGCAGGCCCAGCGTTCCGACAGGGTGCGGGCCTGCCACAGGAAGGCGGGACGCTCACTGCCGCCGACCCAGACATGGGCCTGCACCCCCGGTTGCCGGGGCAGAAGCGCCGGGCTTTCAGTGGCGACTTCGGCCGGGTCCAGACGCAGATTGTCGTTCATTTTGGTGGCCAGCAGGGGCTCCAGATCGGACAGCGGCGAGATTGGCACCACGCGCGCCAATCGGGGCAGCACCATATCGGCGCAACCCATCCGTGCCGCCAAATGCCCGCCAGCGGAATGGCCCGTCACCACCAGCGGCCCCGCGACCTGTGCCGACGCGGCACGCACCGCCTGCGCCACCTCTGCTGTGATCGTCGCAATCCGCGCTTGTGGGGCCAAGGTGTAGGATGGCAGCGCACAGGCCCAGCCCCGCGCCACCGCCCCCGCCGCCAGATGCGACCACAGATCGCGGTTGGTGGCCAGCCAATAGCCGCCGTGGACAAACACCAGCAGGCCCTTTGGCTTGGCCTCTGGCAGGAACAGATCAAACCGATGGCGTTCTGCCGGACCATAGGCCAGGTCCAGACGGGCGCGGCTGCCAAGGCTGGCGCGGAAGCCGGCGGCCTTTTGCGCCCACAGATCCGGCATCGCTTCTGACCCCGGAATGAACGCGCCATTCTGATACTCGCGGTCCTGATCCATCGTCATCTCTCCAGTTCAACGCCACATTTAGGTCCAGGCAGGGTGCGGCAACTGGACTTTTGAGTCCAGAGCAGGCATGTGACCTATAGCCGAAAACCCGGAGGCCCATATGCTTGATACCGTCACCGATCTGCGTTCCATCCTGAAAGATCCCGGCCTTTTGCCGAACAAGGCCTATGTGGCCGGTGAATGGGTCGATGCCGCCGATGGCGCGACTTTTGCCGTCACCAACCCGGCGCGCGGCGATGTGATTGCCCGCGTGCCAGACCTGACCCGCGCCGATGCCGCCCGCGCCATTGCCGCCGCCGATATCGCCCGCCGCGACTGGGCTGCGCGCACGGGCAAGGAGCGCGCGCAGGTGATGCGCCGCTGGTTTGATCTGTGCATGGCTGCCCAAGATGATCTGGCCGCGATCCTGACCGCCGAAATGGGCAAACCCTTGGCCGAGGCCAAGGGCGAGATCGCCTATGGCTCCGCCTATATCGAATGGTTCGGCGAAGAGGCCAAGCGCACCTATGGTGAGATTATCCCCGGCCACATGCGCGACAAACGCATCTCGGTGATCAAGCAGCCCATCGGGGTTTGTGCCTCCATCACGCCGTGGAACTTTCCGAACGCCATGATCGCGCGCAAGGTTGCCCCGGCTTTGGCCGCTGGCTGTGGCTTTGTGGCGCGTCCGGCGGCGGAAACGCCGCTGTCGGCGATCGCGCTGGCGGTGCTGGCGGAACGCGCGGGCGTGCCTGCGGGCGTGTTCTCGGTGATCACCTCGTCGCGGTCGTCGGATATCGGCAAAGAGTTCTGTGAAAACCCGAAAATCCGCAAGATCACCTTCACCGGGTCCACCGAAGTGGGTCGCATCCTGCTGCGTCAGGCCGCCGATCAGGTGCTGAAATGCTCGATGGAATTGGGCGGCAATGCGCCGTTCATCGTGTTCGATGACGCCGATCTGGATGCGGCGGTTGAAGGCGCGATGATCTCGAAGTTCCGCAACAACGGTCAGACCTGCGTCTGCGCCAACCGCATCTATGTGCAGGCGGGTGTGTATGATGCCTTTGCCGAAAAGCTGGCGCTGGCGGTGAAGAAACTGTCAATCGGCGATGGCTTGACCGCAGGCGTGACGACTGGCCCGCTGATCAACGAAGACGCTGTGACCAAGGTGGAAGAACACATCGCCGACGTTCTGGCAGGCGGCGGCAAGGTTGTGACGGGGGGCAAGCGCCACACCTTGGGCGGCACCTTCTTTGAACCGACCGTGGTGACGGGCGTGACCCCGGATATGCTGGTTGCCAATGAGGAAACCTTTGGCCCGCTGGCACCCTTGTTCAAATTCGACACCGAAGCCGAAGTGATCGCCCGCGCCAATGACACCATTTTCGGTCTGGCCAGCTATTTCTACGCCCGCGACATCGGCCGCATCACCCGTGTGCAGGAACAATTGGAATACGGCATGGTGGGGGTGAACACCGGCCTGATCTCCAACGAGATGGCGCCGTTTGGCGGTGTGAAGCAGTCGGGGCTGGGTCGCGAAGGCAGCCATCACGGCATCGACGACTATATGGAACTAAAATACATCTGCCTGTCGATCTGACCCAGACGCACCTCGCCGCCCCGGATTTGATCCGGGGCGGCGAGGGTTCTACCCGCCCGCGCGCGTGCCGCCCGTGCTGCCAAATCCACCGCGTGAGGCCACCTGCGCCTTGGTCATCGCGGGCAGTCCCTTGGTCACAGGGGCCTTGGCAAAGGCCGTGCTGGCAATCTGCCCGCCACTGTTCAAGCTGCCGATCTTCGCCCCGCCCCCCGGAGTGGCAAACCCGCCCCCGGCGGATCGCACCACCGGTTGCGACATCACCCTACCGCCGCCAAGCGCCTGCCCGATCATGTAGCCCATGAACAGTGGCATGAAGATGCCAGCGCCGCCGCCCGAACTGGCCGCCGCGTCGCCGCCGCAAGCCCCCGCCCCATGCTCTGCCTCACACAACTCGCGGCTTTCATAGCGCGGCGCTGTTTCATCATGGATCGCCTGCGCCTCGGCAAAACTGCGGTCGCAATCTTGCGCAGTGAACCAACCGCCGGGCTTGACCGCCTCAAGGCAGCTTTCCTTGTCCGGAAAGGCGCTGGCCTCGGTCTTTTCCTCGTTGCAGGCCGCAAGCCCAA
>JBIHZO010000182.1:0-6924 GCA_044231405.1 Cypionkella sp.
CCAAGATGAATGCTCAGGGGCGCGGGGCTGGTCGGGGTGGTGCGGCAGCAGATGTTTGCACAAGCCCCCCCCACAGGCTATCACGCCTGCAACCAGGGACCGCATCCATGACCACCGCCCAAGGCATCACCCTTCACAACGCCTCCGTCTCCCTTGGCGGCAAAGCCATCCTGTCCAACCTCTCCCTGGCCCTGACCGAACTGCGCATCGGCATCATTGGCCGCAACGGATCGGGCAAGACCACGCTGCTGCGCCTCATCGCGGGGCTGATCCCGCCCACCACCGGCACCGTCCGCGTTGACGGTCTGAGTCCCACCGACCGCCGCGCCCTCCTGCCCCACCTCGGCATCCTGTTCCAAAACCCCGACCACCAGATCCTGTTCCCCACCGTGGCCGAGGAACTGGCCTTCGGTCTGCGTCAGCAGGGCCAGACCCAAACCGCAGCCGACGCCGCCGTGACCGCCATTCTGGCGTCAGAGGCCCGGCCCCATTGGGCCAATGCCCCCACCCACACCCTCAGCCAAGGGCAGCGCCACTACCTGTGCCTGCTGGCGATTCTGCTGATGGAGCCCGCCACAATCTTGCTGGACGAACCCTTCGCGGGGCTTGACCTGCCAATGCAACTGCGCCTGGCGCGCCGCCTGCAGGCCCTGCCGCAACGCCTGATCACCATCAGCCACGACCCCGCCGCCATGGCCACCGCCGACCGCGTGATCTGGCTGGATCAGGGCCGCATCCGCGCCGATGGCCCCCCTGCCCCGGTGCTGGACAGCTTCACCGCCGAGATGGCCAAGCTGGGAGCGCAGGATGCTGACACTGACCTCCCCGGTTGAAACATGGGCGCACAGGCTGCCAGCCGGAGCCAAGCTGCTGGCCCTCTGTCTGGCGACCGTGCTGCTGTTTGCACTTGCATCCCCGCTGCCGCTGACCGTCGCCGCCCTGATCGTGGCCACGCTGACCGCAACAGGTGGCCCAAGGTTCGCCGCCCACGCCCTGCGCATGTTGCGGCCGCTGATCCCCTTTGTCGTCGTCATTGCCCTGTGGCACCTGTGGCTGCGCGACCCGGCAGGCGTCCCGATCATCCTGCGCATGATCACCGCCGTCGCCGCCGCCAACCTTGTCACCATGACCACCCGCCTTTCGGACATGATCACGGTGCTGGAACGCCTGATGCGCCCGTTTGCCGGGCTGGTGCCGCCACGCGCGCTGGCGCTGGCCATCGCGTTGACCATCCGCTTCATCCCGGTCATGCTCGACCGCGCCGCGCAGATCAGCGAAAGCTGGCGCGCGCGCAGCCCCCGCAGACCCGGCTGGCGCGTCTTGCCGCCCACCACCATGGCGGCGCTGGACGATGCCGACCGTGTGGCCGAGGCCCTGCGCGCAAGAGGCGGCGTTTAGAGCGGATTTTGTTCACTCTGATTCAGATTGAAGGAAATCCAGGACAGGCACTGCCGGTGTATGTTGCGGTTGCGGTCCATCGGCCAAACCCGATCGAACGCAACACGCCCCAGGTCGCGCCCCACCAGTGTCACAACGTGCTTGCACCCGCCCAAAGCGCAGTCTAACTGCCGCCACACAACCGGAGCAGACCATGGAAAAGACCCTCACCCACATCGCGCTTTTTGCCGCCCTGATTGCGGTGCTGGGCCTTGTGCCCAAGATCGACCTTGCCTCTGGCGTGCCGATCACGGCGCAATCGCTGGGGATCATGCTGTGCGGCACGGTGTTGGGGGCCAAGCGCGGCGCACTGGCGGTGCTGTTGTTTTTGGGCCTGACGCTGGCCGGATTGCCGCTATTGTCGGGCGGACGTGGTGGCTTGGGTCTGCTGGCCTCGCCGACCGTGGGCTATATCATCGGCTTCCCGATTGCCGCCTTTGTCATCGGCTGGGTTGTGCAGACGTGGAAAGCGCCGATCCTGCCCGCCGCCGTGGCTGCGTCGTTTCTGGGCGGCCTGGTGCTGCTGAACGCCATTGGCATCGTCGGCATGTCGGTGATGCTGGACAAAACCCTGCCCGAAGCGGCGCTGCTGGCCGCGCCTTTCCTGATCGGCGACTGCCTTAAGGCAGTTCTGGCCGGTCTGATCACTCAAGCCATCGCCCGCATGCGCCCCGACGCGCTGTTGTCGCGCGCCTGATCTGGGGCGGTGCGGGGTTTGACGCCTCGCACCGCTTGGCCAAAGGTTAAGATCTGGTTAAATTTACAACCCTAAACTATTGATTTAAAACATCTAAAAAAAGGTCCCGAGTTGGGACCGCCTCTCGTTGCACCAGCAAAGCCGTGCCAATCCCCCCGGCAGCGGCAATCGCGGCCAGCCCAAACCCGGCCCGCAGTTCATAAAACAACCGCACCGCCAGCACGGCCCCCGAGGCCCCGATCGGATGCCCCCGCGCCAGCGCGCCACCGCCGATATTGACGCGCGCCGCGTCCAACCCCGCCCCTGTCACGCAGGCCATCGCCTGCACCGCATAGGCCTCCATCACCTCGGCCACCGCGATCCTGCCCGCCGTGATCCCGGCGCGCGAAAGCACCGCCTGAATGGCCGCGACCGGCACGATCCCCGGCTGCACCGGATCACCGCCCAGCGTCTGCCCGCCGACGATCCGCAAGCCCCGCCCGGCGGCCAGCTTGTCCGACACCACCAGCACAAACGCCGCCCCATCCGCCGCCACTGCCGCATTGGCCGCCGTGATCGGGCCGACAATCGCCTTCGCCCGCGCCGCCACCGCCGCCGTCAAACCCCGCGCAAAGGCATCGCGCAACTGCCCCGCCACTGCGACAATCTCGCCCTCAGCCACCCGGGCGCGGGCATGGCTGGCCACGGCCCAGCCATCCTGCGCCGCCCGGGCAATCCCCAGCCGCGCCGCCAACTCCGCCGCCGCCTGCGCCATAGCCGGGTCCCGGTCCGGCCAAGGCGTGAACGGCGCCTGATCATAGGCCACCGCCGCCCCACCGCCCGCATCGGTCCGCAACCGCAACGGCCTGCGGGAGTAACTTTCCACCCCGCCCGCGATCACCACCTCTGCAGCGCCAGAGTCCACCAGCGCCCGCGCCAACAGCACCGCATCCAAGCCGCCCGCGCATTGCCGGTCCACCGAGAGCCCACCGACGTGATCCAAACCAGCCGCCAAAGCCACCCGCCGTGCCGGGTTGCCGCCTGCGCCCAAGGCATTCGAACAGATCAGCTCATCTGCCCCCTCGATCCCCGCCGCATCCAGCAAAGCCCGCACCACCGGCGCGCCCAATTCCTCAATCGACAGCGCCGCAAAAGCCCCCCCACGCGGGCAGACAGCGGTCCTCTTGGCGGCCAGGATCACCGCCACAACGCCGCCTCCAAGGCCCGCAGGTCGGTCTTGCCGGAGGCCAGAACCGGCCAATCGCCCCGCCAGATCACCGCGCGCGGAGCCTTCAACGGCCCCAGATGCGCCCGACACGCCCGCAGAATCGCGGCCTCTTGCGCGCCGTCCCCCATCACCACCGCCACCAGAACCCTCCCCCGCAATGCATCGTCACGGGGAAGCACTGCCACGCGGTCCACCCCCGGCAGGCCCGCAATGAACGCCTCTATCTCTTCCGGGAACACGTTCTGATCGGCAACTGTCACCATCCGCCCGGCCCGACCCGACAGATACAGAAAGCCGCCCTCCAGCCGCCCCATTTCGCCAACCGAAAGCCAGCCCTGATCCCAAACCGCGCTGCCTTTGTCTTCCCCGGCATAGCCCATGAACAGATAGGGGCTTTTCACCCAAATCGTCCCGCCCCGAACCAAGATCTCAACCCCAAGATAGGCCCGCCCCACCGACTCTTCCGGCGTATCCGGCCCCGCCAAAGTGATGAAACTCGCCTCCGCCGCGCCGTAAAACTCGCGCACCTCCGCCTCGGTCATCGCCGCCAACCCGGCCCGCAACCGCCTGTCCAGCTTGGACCCGCCCACCAGAACCAGCCGCAGATCCGGCAACTCTGGTCCGCCCGCCTCCAACAGCAACCGCAGTTGCGCAGGCGTCGCGTACAGCACCCCGACCCGGCGCGCAGCCAAGGCTGCCCGCTGCCGATCCGGGCGCAAGCTGTCCAGCAAATGCAATTCCGCCCCCAGATGCGCCGCCTCGAGAGCGCCGTAAAGCGCCAGCGAATGCACCAACTGCCCCAACACGGCCACGCGGCACCCCGGCCCGATGCCAAAGGCCGCTGCATTCACCGCAAAGCTGTCGGTCCAGGACTGAACAGAACGCACTATCCGCCGCGGCTGCCCGGATGAGCCAGAGGTCAGCGTCTCAAACGCCCCCTGCCCAGCGTCAAGTCCGCCCACACCGCCAATCCGAAACGCCGCCCCCTGCACCGCCAAAGCCCGCGCCAAGGCCTGCCCGGACGGCAGTGGATCGATCACCCCGCCCCCCTGCACGGTCGGCGGCACCGGACCTGTCGCATCGAACATCCGCGCCTCCGGATGCCAGCGGAACCCGGATTTCATCTTGGTACAAATATCCCCGCCGGAGGCTCCCACAGCCTAGCGTTTCAGCAAACTGCCCATCCGCCGCAACGCCAGCAGATAGCCTTCGGTGCCAAAACCCGCGATCACGCCCTCGGCCCGGGCGGATACAAAGGAGTGGTGCCGGAACGTCTCGCGCTTGTGGATGTTTGAGATATGCACCTCCAGCACCGGGCCTTCAAAGGCGTTCAACGCGTCCAGAATGGCCACCGAAGTGTGGCTGTAGGCACCCGGATTGATGATGATCCCCGGCGCCTGATCCCGCGCAAGCTGAATCCAATCCACCAGTTGCCCCTCGTGGTTCGATTGATGGCATTGCACCGCCAGACCCAGATCGCCCGCCAGCCCCGCCAAGGCCTGCGCCACATCCTCCAACGTTTCAGAGCCGTAGATCTCAGGCTGCCGCTTGCCCAGAAGGTTCAGATTCGGGCCGTTCAGAACGAAAATGGGCTTGGACAAGGCTGCTCTCCCGGGGCGGTTTGCGTCAACCTAACCCAATCCCCGCGCGCCGCAAAGGGTGTGCAAAGGCAACGCGCCTCCCGCGGGGGAGGCGCATCAGAGGGTCGCGGCCCAATCAGACCATGGCAGGGAAACCAAAGCCCGTTACGCAACCTTTTCCAGTGCCAGTTCGGGAACCAGCCCCAAGGCCCGCACGACTTCACGGGTCAGGTGCGGCTTGTTCAAGGTGTAGAAATGCAGGTCTGCCACGCCACCCTGAAGCAGCTTGTCACAAAGTGCTGTGCAATGCGCCAAGGCCAGCAATTCCTCGCGCCCGTCGCGGGTTG
This sequence comes from Cypionkella sp., assembly GCA_044231405.1. Lineage (GTDB taxonomy): Bacteria > Pseudomonadota > Alphaproteobacteria > Rhodobacterales > Rhodobacteraceae > Cypionkella. The sequence goes on from JBIHZO010000182.1 coordinate 5,269, forward strand.
CCGTGGCAAAGCCTTCGTCCAGACGCGGCGGAACGCGTGTGCCACAGCGGGCGGCAAAACGCTTGGTGCCTTCCCAGCTTTGGATCGGCAAGATACCGGGAATGATCGGCGCGGTGATCCCCGCCTTCGCGCAGGCATCGCGGAACCGAAAGAAAGTATCGGCGTCAAAGAAGAACTGGGTGATGGCGCTGCTCGCCCCGGCGTCGATCTTGCGCTTCAGCCAGGCCACATCGGCGAATTGATCGGCGGCATCGGGATGGGGTTCGGGATAGGCACCGACACGCAGCTTGAATTTCCCGGTCTTGGCCAGTGCCTCGACCAGTTCGGCAGAATTGGCGAAACCGTCGGGATGCGGGGTGAATCGTTGCGCGCCCTTTGGGGCATCGCCGCGCAGGGCCACAATCTCGGTCACGCCCGCTTCGGCATAAGAATGCGCAACTTCAAGGGTTTCGGCGCGGCTGGCATCAACGCAGGTCAGGTGCGCCGCCACGTTCAGCCCGTAATTGCGGCCGATCGCGCCCACCGCTTCATGTGTCAGTTTGCGGGTGGTGCCGCCTGCGCCATAGGTGACGGACACGAAATCGGGGGCAAGGGGGGCCAGCGCCTGCACCGTCTCCCACAGCCGGAACGACGCATCGAGCGTTTGCGGCGGGAAGAATTCAAAGCTGATGCGCGGGCTGGTCATAACGTGTCTCCTGTTTTCTTATCCCTCTTGTCGCATGATGACGAACGTGAGACAAATTCATATAATTCAAGATCAACATGAGGTTTGGCACATGTATATCGAATTGCGCCACCTGCGCACCATCCGCGCCATTCATCAGGCCGGCGGGTTGGCGCGGGCGGCTGACATGATGAACATGACCCAATCGGCGCTGTCGCATCAGGTGGCGGGGCTGGAGGCGCAGGTGGGGATGGAGCTGTTTGTGCGCCGCTCCAAGCCGATGACGCTGTCGGCGGCGGGCATCCGCATGCTGCGGGCGGCGGATCGGATCCTGCCCGAAATCGTGGCGCTGGAGGAAGAGTTCCGCGCGCTGCAATCGGGCAAGACCGGGCGGCTGCACATTGCGATTGAATGCCACGCCTGCTTTGACTGGCTGTTTCCGGTGCTGGAGCTGTTCCGCCATGCCTGGCCCGAGGTGGATGTCGACATCCGCGCGGGCTTGGCGTTTGACGCTCTGCCCGCCCTGAACCGTGAAGAGGTGGATCTGGTGATTTCGTCCGACCCCGCGCCCCTGCCCGGTGTCACCTTCAACCCGTTGTTTGATTATCATCCGATGTTCGTGGGGTCGGCGCAGAATCCGCTGGCGGCCAAAGCGGTGATCGAGGCGGAAGATTTCCGCGATCAGACCCTGATCACCTATCCGGTGCCGCGCGACAAGCTGGATGTGTTCACCGAACTGCTGACCCCCGCCAAAGTGGAACCCCGCGCCCAACGCCCGGTGGAATTGACCGCCGTGATCCTGATGCTGGTGGGGTCCAATCGCGGCGTGGCGGTGCTGCCCGACTGGGTGCTGCGCGATGTGAAAAGCAACGCCGACTACATCACCCGCCCGCTTGGCCCCGGAACCGTCACCAAGCGCCTTTATGGAGCGACCCGCAGCGAAGACAGCGCCAAGCCCTATGTCGCGCATTTTCTGAAACTGGGGCGCTCAG
>JBIHZO010000183.1:0-6890 GCA_044231405.1 Cypionkella sp.
TTGTACCGGGACGCCAATAACCGGGATGCGGGTCTTGCTGGCCATCATGCCGGGCAGATGTGCCGCCCCGCCTGCGCCCGCGATGATCACCTTGATGCGGCCCGCCGCGTCATGGCCATAGGACCAAAGCCGGTCTGGCGTGCGGTGGGCCGAGACGATTTTCGTCTCATAGGTCACGCCAAGCGCGTCCAAGATCAGCGCCGCTTCTTTCATCGTTGGCCAGTCAGACTGGCTTCCCATGATGATTCCCACGTCAACGGTCATGCGCGTCCCCCAGCCTTTGGCGCTTCATAGCAAGGCGGGCGGTGGTGGCAAGGCTTTGCCGGGGCGCAGAGGCGTCAGGCAATGATGTTTGGGATCAACTGATCCTCAAGCCGCGCAATCTGATCCTTGAGCGAGAGCTTTTGCTTTTTCAGCCGCCGCAGCGTCAGTGGATCGGGCCGGCCTGCGATTTCCAGCACATGCACAGCCTCATCCAGATCGCGATGCTCACGCCGCAGCACCTCCAGCCGGATGCGCATCATGTCTTCAAAATTCAACTCGCTGGGCGCGTGCATGGCAGGATTGGTCCAGTCTTCTTGGCTTTGGGTGAGGATACAGTGATTCGTGCGGCGCGCGGGAAGATTCTGCACCCGTGGCCGCAGAATTTCGCAAGGGTCGCGGGACTTGCAGCGCGGGCGCTGCCCCCCCATATTCATCTCAGGATGCCCGATTTCGGGGTCTGACCACATGTCGCTTTTTGCAAAGGGCATCACCGATGACGAAACTGACTTTTGGGGCGCACCCGTTTCTGCTGGGGTTTGAACAGCTGGAACGACTGGTCGAGCGCACCGCCAAAACCGCCTCGGAGGGTTACCCACCCTTCAACATCGAGGCGACTTCGGAAAACACTTACCGCATCACGCTGGCCGTCGCGGGCTTTCGCGAGGAGGATCTGGCAATCACGGTTGAGGACCGCCAACTGGTGGTGCGCGGACGGCAGAGCGAAGACCCGTGCGAGCGGGTTTACCTACACCGGGGCATTGCCGCGCGGGCATTCCAGCGGTCTTTCGTGCTGGCTGACGGGGTTGAGGTTGGCGGGGCCGATCTGGACCACGGGTTGCTGCACATCGATCTGCGCCGGTCAGTGCCGGACGCGGTGGTGCAGACCATTCGGATAGGGCGGGGATAGGAGAGCGTTATGGATGTGAAATACGACGGCTTGCCGGAAGGCGATATCAAGTTGGTTTATGTGCGGCCCGTTCTGGTGGCGGGACTGCCGGAGGCTTTGCGGGCACAGATCGGGGCAGCGGAAACTGTCTATTCGGTGCATGGCGAGGACGGGGCGCAGCTGGCTTTGGTGGCGAACCGCGATCTTGCCTTTGCGCTGGCGCGGCAGCATGAGATGCTGCCGGTGAGCGTGCATTAGACGGCGGTTTGCGGGGCTGATGTCGGTGGGGGGTTCCACACCCCCCACACCCCCTGTGGGATATTTAGGGACAGATGAACGCAAATTTTAGATGAATTGGTGTCATTCAATGCGAAAGGCCGCCCGGTTTGGGGCGGCCTTTTGGTTTTGTGCAGCGCTTAGGCTTTGATCAGGCCCAGGCTTTCCAGTTTCAGGATCACCTGATGGGCGCAATGGTCCACCTCGGTGCCTTCGGTGTCCAGTACGATCTCGGCCTTGGTCGGGAATTCGTAAGGGTCTGAAATCCCGGTGAATTCCTTGATCTTGCCTTCGCGGGCGAGTTTATAAAGGCCCTTGCGGTCGCGGCGTTCGCATTCCTCGACCGAGGTTGCGACATGGACTTCGATGAAGGCGCCGAAGGCTTCGATCATCTCGCGCACGGCGCGGCGGGTGGCGGTGTAGGGGGCGATCGGCGCGCAGATGGCGATGCCGCCGTTCTTGGTGATTTCCGACGCCACATAGCCGATGCGTTTGATGTTGATGTCACGGTGTTCTTTGCTGAACCCCAGTTCCGACGACAGGTGTTTGCGCACAACGTCACCGTCGAGCAGCGTCACCGGGCGGCCGCCCTGTTCCATCAGCTTGACCATCAAAGCGTTGGCGATGGTGGATTTGCCGGACCCCGAAAGGCCGGTGAAGAACACCGTAAAGCCCTGTTTGTCGCGTGCTGGCGAGGTTTTGCGCAGCTGCGTCACCACTTCGGGGAAAGAGAACCATTCCGGGATGTCCAGACCTTCGCGCAGGCGGCGGCGCAGTTCTGTGCCAGAGATATCCAGCACGGTGTTGCCTTCGGGCACTTCATTGGCGGGGTAATATTGCGCCTTTTCCTGCACATAGACCATGTGTTTGAAATCAACCATGGTGATCCCCATTTCCGCCTCATGCTCCTTGAACAGGGTCTGGGCATCATAGGGGCCGTAGAAATCGACGCCCTGGCTGTTCTTGCCGGGGCCCGCGTGGTCGCGGCCAACGATGAAATGGGTCACGCCGTGGTTCTTGCGGATCAGCCCGTGCCAGACCGCTTCACGCGGGCCAGCCATGCGCATGGCAAGGTTCAACAGGCTCATCGAGGTGGTGGCCTGGGGGTATTTGTCCAGCACCGCCTCGTAGCAGCGCACGCGGGTGAAGTGATCGACGTCGCCGGGTTTGGTCATGCCGACAACGGGATGGATCAGCAGGTTGGCCTGTGCCTCTTTCGCGGCCCGGAAGGTCAGTTCCTGATGCGCGCGGTGCAGCGGGTTGCGGGTTTGGAAGGCCACGACCTTGTTCCAGCCCACCTTGCGGAAGAAGGCGCGCAATTCGTTGGGCGTGTCGCGGCGGGCCTTGAAATCATAGTGCACGGGCTGCTGGATGCCCGTCACCGGGCCACCCAGATAGACCTTGCCGGCCTGATTGTGCAGATAGTTCACGGCCGGGTGGGCCAGATCATTGGCGCCGAACACTTTTTCTGCTTCCAGATCCTTGTTCGGGATCCATTTGTCGGTGATCGACATGATGGCGAGGATCACACCTTCGGCGTCACGCAGGGCGATGTCCTGACCGGCGGTGACCTTTTCGGCAAAGGCATCCGAGATGTCCAGCGTGATCGGGATTGGCCACAGGGTGCCGTCTTCGGTGCGCATATCGGCCACGACGCCGTTGTAATCAGCCTCGGTCTGGAAGCCCTTTAGCGGGAAAAAGCCGCCGTTCATCAACAGTTCAAGGTCGCAAACCTGACGGGGGGTCAGGTCCCAGGATGGCAGGTTGCCCGCCTCTAGCTTCAGCTTTTGTGCGGATTCGTAGGAAACATACAGCTCCGGGATCGGAGCCAGATTGGAAATCGCCATCGGTTTGGGCCTTTTCAAACACTGCCTATGGGGGCTTTTCCCCCGTTCTTGCGCGGGGGATTAGCCGTGGATTGTGGCGAAATTCAAGCCAAACCGAAGGTTTGTTCAGAAAATAGGGCGAATATGCCGCCAGGATTGGCGGGGGTGGATTGGAATTCGTGGTTTTCGGGTCGTTCTGAAACGCGGTTCTAGTGGCCTTGCAGCCAGCGTTCGGCGTCCAGTGCGGCCATGCAGCCCATTCCGGCGCTGGTGACGGCCTGGCGGTAGATATGGTCTGTCAGGTCGCCCGCCGCAAAGACGCCTTCAATCGCGGTGCGGGTGCTGCCCGGTTCCACCTGCACATAGCCGCCATTGTGCAGCGGCAACTGGTCTTTCACCAGTTCAGAGGCCGGCGCGTGGCCGATGGCAACGAAAAAGCCGTGGCAAGGCACGTCCTTGACCGCGCCTGTCACCAGATTGCGGGAGCGCACGGCGGTGACAGAGCTGGGGGCATCGGTGCCCAGCACTTCGGTGACTTCGGAGTTCCACATCATTTCGATCTTGGGGTGCTTGAACAGCCGGTCTTGCATGATTTTTTCGGCGCGAAGGCTGTCGCGGCGGTGGATCAGGGTGACTTTGGTGGCAAAATTGGTCAGGAACAGGGCCTCTTCCACAGCTGTGTTGCCGCCGCCGATCACGACAACCTCTTTGCCGCGATAAAAGAAGCCGTCGCAGGTGGCGCAGGCCGAGACGCCAAAGCCTTTGAACTTCTCTTCTGACGGCAGGCCCAGCCATTTGGCCTGCGCCCCGGTGGCGAGGATCACCGCGTCGGCGGTGTAGGTGGTGCCAGAGTCGGCCTGGGCAGTGAAGGGGCGCTTTTGCAGATCCAGCGAGGTGATGTAATCGGAGATGATTTCCGCGCCCATCGCGGTGGCGTGGTCCTGCATCCGCACCATCAGATCGGGGCCCTGCACATGGGTGTCTCCGGGCCAGTTTTCGACTTCGGTGGTGATGGTCAACTGGCCGCCGGGTTGCAGGCCCTGGACCAGAATGGGGTTCAGCATGGCGCGGGCGGCGTAGACTGCCGCAGTGTAACCTGCCGGACCAGAGCCAATGATCAGAACTTTGGTGTGCCGCGTCTCGCCCATGTCTTCCCCCGGATTCGTGTTGCCCTCGATATAGGGCTTGGGGCGCAGGGGGGGAAGGGCCGCAAGGCGGCCATGCAGAAACATGCGGGCGCGCGGTGTTTTGCGAAAAATTCTTGCGCGATTGGGAAAGAATATTGCGCAGCAGGGGGCATCGGCCTAGATACGAAGCAACAAAAGGAAGCCAGCATGTCCGCCACCAAACTTGATCCGATCGACCGTCGCATTCTGGCGGAGTTGCAGGCGGACGGGCGGATGACCAATGTCGAGCTGGCCAGCCGGGTCGGGATTTCCGCGCCGCCCTGTCTGCGTCGGGTGCGCACGTTGGAAGAGGCGGGCTACATCAAGGGCTACCACGCCGACATCGACGCCCGTGAGTTGGGCTTCGAGGTGCAGGTTTTCGCCATGGTGCGGCTGCAAAGTCAGGCCGAGGCGGATCTGTCGATCTTTGAAGGCCGCTGCCGGGCCTGGCCCCTGGTGCGTGAGTGTCATATGCTGAACGGTGAGATTGATTTCATCCTGAAATGCGTGGCACCGGATTTGTCGAGCTTTCAGTCCTTCCTCACCGAGCAGTTGCTGAAGGCCGAAAACGTGGCGAATGTGAAAACATCGCTGGTGATCCGCTGTGCAAAGGACGAGCCGGGGCTGCCGTTTGACGTGCTTGAGGCGCGGCTGTCGAAAAGCGCTTGACGCAAGCAGTTCCCCAAATGTTTAGGCGGCCCCTTTGTGGTGTCAGAGCACACCGAGGCCGCCTTAACTGAGCATGATCCACAGCCCGTTCGGGCCGGAGCGTTGAGGGGGGTGCCTTACGGTCTTACCTCGCTCGCCACCGCCTGTTTTCACAGAGGGACATCTGTAAGGCAAAAATGGCGGAATAGCGTCGGCCTGTCAAAGTTTATTCTTAATTGGCTCTGGTTTGTGCCGCGATCTCAAAACGACGCCATGATTGTTCACGCCTTGGGAAAGATCAGCTTCCGCGCCGTCTTCGGATGTGGGTGGAAAATGCAAAAGGGCCGGGAAATCCCGACCCTTTGTGCCAATGGTGGCCGAATCAGCGGGCGGCGATGGCGCGCGGTTGGACCGCAACCGGGGCGGATTTCATCGCTTCGGGCCGACGGCGTTGACCTCGCGCCCAAGGCAGTGCCACTTGCGGTTCGGCTGCGGCGGCGATTGCGGATTTCATCCAGCGGGGCGTCTTGGTCATGGCTTTCTCCTGCGATTGGATTTGTTAAGCACAATCTGACGCCTCAATGCGGCAGGGATTTGGCGGGGAAGGCGAAATTTTGAGAGAAATGTGATGGCTATGGCCCCTAATTGTGGCGGGATTGGCAAATTTATCAACCCATTGAAATAGCGTAATAATGCTGAAATCTTGAAACAATTCCCGGTCAAATCGCCAGATTGTTTCCCAGATTGCGGCGCTCCCAAGATCGGCTTCGCCGCGATCTGGCCTGATTTACAGGCGGATCACCGAAATCAGACGGCCATAGTCGGCCTCACTGGCATGGGTGGTGCGGCGGTAGGAAAAAAAACGCGCCGGGTCGGCGTAGGTGCAGTGGCGTGTCCATTCGGCATGCCCGACCCCCGCCGCGCGCAAACGGTGCAAGCCGTAAGCTGGCAGGTCGAACAACAGGCGATCCCCGGCGCCGTTGCTGAAAAAGCGGCGGCTGTCCGGAGCATCGTCGGTGAAGGTTTCAAAGAACGCCGGCCCAACCTCATAGGCGCTTTGCGAAATGCAGGGACCGATCACGGCGGCGATGTTTTGGCGATGCGCTCCCAAAGCCTCCATCGCCACGATCGTTGCCTCCAGCACGCCGTCACGCGCGCCGCGCCAACCGGCATGAGCAGCCCCGATCACCCCGGCCTGGGCATCGGCGAACAGCACCGGTTGACAATCAGCTGTCAGCACGCCCAAGGCCATGCCCGGCGTTGCCGTCACCATCGCGTCGGCATGGGGGCGGATGGCGGGCTGGGTGGTGACATGCACGGCATCAGGCGAATGCACCTGATGCAGGGTGACAAGATCATCGGCCCCAACGTCCATGGCATCGGCCACGCGGGCGCGGTTGATCGCCACAATCTCGGCCAGATCGGTGGACCCCGGTCCGCAATTCAGCCCCGCGAATATGCCCGATGATGCACCGCCCTTGCGGGTAAAAAAGCCGTGGCGCACAGGCAGCGCGTCGGAGGTGATGATTTCGAGCATCAAGGGAATCCGGGCGGTTTGGGGGCGGTTTCAGGGAACACGGCGAGGGCTTTGAACAACTGTCCCATTTCCGCAGGCGCGGTCAAGCGGTGCAATGCGGCGTGATGATTGGCCAGCGGCATTCCGGTCAATCGGCGGGCCAGTTGGGCCGCGCGGGCGTCGATGCCAAGGGCAGTCAGCAGCTCGCCTTGGGTGGTGTAGGCATGCGTTGGGCTGTGGGCGGCGAGGGCTGCGAAATCAACATGGGCGGTCAGATCGGCCTCTCCGGGGGTGGCCAACGGATCGTT
>JBIHZO010000184.1:0-6874 GCA_044231405.1 Cypionkella sp.
TCGCTGATGTGCCGACGCCCGAGGTCAGCGATCAGCCCGAACCGGACGCGCCGGTGGTGACCGAAGACCTGCCACCCGCGTCTCCGCAAGAGGCCGCACCGGTGATTGTGACCGAAGCGGTGGAAACCGAACCGGACGCGCCGCAGCTTGCGCCCACCGCGTCCATCCGCCCGCAGTCACGGCCTGAACGGCCCACGGAACCGGTGGCAGAACCGCCGACCGAGACCGCAACCGAAGTGGCCCCCGAAGAACCGGCCCCCGATCCCGAAGCCGATGCAATTGCGGCGGCCCTGTCCGAGGCGGTGGCGGAAGAACCCGCCACTGAAACCGCAGATGCGGGTGCGCCAGACCTGCCGCAAGGGCCGCCGATGAGCGCGTCTGACATCGAGGGCATTCGCTCTGCCCTTGGCAGATGCTGGAACATCGGCGCGCTGTCGTCCGAGGCCACTCGCACCGTCGTCACCGTCCGCGTGTCGATGCAGGAAAACGGCACGCCCGACCTTGGCACCATGCAGATGACCACCTTTGAGGGCGGCAGCGAAGAGTCCGCCAAAAAGCTCTATCAATCCGCCCGCAGCGCCATTGCGCGCTGTGGCAACGAGGGCTTCACCCTGCCGCCCGAAAAATACGACCAATGGAAAGACCTTGAGCTGGTCTTTGATCCCAATGGGATGAGACTGCGTTGAACTCCCCGCCCCGCAACCCGCCGCTGTTGGCAAAATGTACGAATTGAGAATGAGGACAACATGACCCTGTTCAGAACCCTCGCCGCCCCTTGCCTTGCCGTGACGCTTGGACTTTTCGCCTGTATCAGTGCGGCCCCTGTGATGGCGCAACCGTTGCGCATCGTGATCGACAACCCCAACATCGAACCGATGCCCTTCGCCGTGCCTGACTTTATCGACGAGGGCGGCGCGGGCGATTTTGCACAGCAAATCTCGCGCGTGGTGGCGCAGGACTTGGCCGGAACCGGGTTGTTCCGCGAAATCGGGGCCGATGCGTTCATCAGCCGCGTCACCGGCTTTGACGCGCCAATTGCCTATAACGACTGGCAGGCGATCAACACCGAGGCCTTGGTGACAGGCGCCGTGCAGGCCAATGGCGATCAGATTGTCGTGAAATTTCGGGTGTTTGACGTCAACTCTGGCGAACAGCTGGGCGATGGGCTGCAGTTTGCGGGCACGCCGAACAGTTGGCGGCGGATGGCGCATAAGGTGGCGGATGCGGTCTATTCGCGCATCACCGGCGAGGGCGGCTATTTCGACAGCCGCGTGGTCTATGTCGCCGAAAGCGGGCCGAAGAACCAACGCCAGAAACGCCTTGCCGTGATGGATTACGATGGCGCGAATGTGCAGTACCTGACCGACAGCAGTTCCATCGTTCTGGCTCCGCGCTTTTCGCCCTCGGGCGACCGGATCCTGTTCACCTCCTATTCCTCGGGTTTCCCGCAGATCTATGTGATGAATGTGGGCGATCTTTCGACCCGGTCTTTGGGCGAACAGGAAGGCACCATGACCTTTGCCCCTCGCTTTTCCCCCGATGGCGCCACCGTGGTGTTCAGCCTGGAACGCGGCGGGAATTCGGACATCTACACCTTGGACATCGGCTCGGGCAATCTGAGCCAGCTGACCAACGCGCCCTCGATTGAAACCGCACCCAGCTACAGCCCCGACGGCAGCCAGATCGTGTTTGAATCCGACCGCTCCGGCAACCAGCAGATCTATGTGATGGGGGCGGGCGGCGGTGAGGCGCGGCGCGTTTCGGGCGGTGAGGGGCGCTATGGCACCCCGGTCTGGTCGCCACGTGGCGACATGGTGGCGTTCACCAAGCAGAACGCGGGCCGCTTCCACATTGGCGTGATGCGCACGGATGGGTCCGAAGAACGCTTGCTGACGGCGTCGTTTCTGGATGAAGGCCCGACCTGGGCACCAAATGGCCGTGTGATCATGTTCACCCGTGAATCTGCTGGCGCGGGCGGTCAGGCGCAGTTGTTCTCAGTCGATATCTCGGGGCGCAACCTGCGCCAGATCCCCACCGAAGGCCCGGCCTCCGACCCCGCCTGGTCGCCGCTCTTGCCGTGAAATTGAACAGTGCCGCCGATTCCCAAGGCGGTGCAAACCTGATACAAGGGCCGAAATCGAGCCCATAAGAACAAAAGGACGACGCTGATGACCCTTCTTCCGAAAATCGTGCTGCTGGTGGCGGCACTTGGCCTGAGCGCCTGCAAGAACCCCGACCGCTACGGCGCCAATGGCCCCGGCGGTGCCAATGGCGCCAATGGCGGTTTTGTCGACACCACCGGTTTGGGCGATCCTTCCGATCCGCGCTCCATCGCCTATTTCAACCAGTCGGTCGGGGATCGTGTGCTGTTCGCCGTCGATCAGTCCACCCTGTCGGGTGAGGCGCGCGGCGTGTTGGCAGGCCAGGCGCAATGGCTGCAAACCAACGCCGATTACGCCATCATCATCGAAGGCCATGCCGATGAGCAAGGCACGCGTGAGTACAACCTTGCCCTTGGTGCCCGCCGTGCCGCCGCCGTACAGGATTTCCTGATCAGCCAGGGCATTGGTGCCAACCGCATGCGCACCATTTCCTACGGCAAAGAGCGCCCGATCGAAGTCTGCTCGGACGAGGCCTGCTACAACAAGAACCGCCGCGCTGTGACGGTTCTGTCGATGGGGACGGGGGCCTGATCTGATGCGTTGGCTGGTTCTGTGTTTATCCCTGCTGCCTTTGCCCGCCATGGCGCAGGACAAGGCGCAGACGCTGGCCGACATCAAGGCCGAACTGTCGGTTCTGATGGCCGATTTCAACACGCTGAAGGCGGAGCTGGTGCAAACCGGCGCCGCCTCCAGCGGGGCTGCTGGCGGAGATGCCCTGCAACGTCTGGACGCGATCGAGGCGCAGCTGATGCAGTTGACGTCGAAAACCGAGCAGGTGGAGCTGAAGCTGTCACGCGTTGTCAGTGATGGCACCAATCGGATCGGTGACATCGAATTCCGGCTGTGCGAGGCGACCGAAGGCTGCGATATCGCCACCATCGGCACCACCCCGCCTTTGGGCGGCGAGACGGCCGCCGCTGTGGCCCCGGCGGAGCTGGCGGCACCTGATGCCAACACCGCAATCGACACGCCCGAAATGGCGATGAGCGAACAGGCGGATTTTGACCGGGCTCAGGGGGTGCTCGCTTCCGGTGACTTTCGCGCCGCCGCGGACCTCTTTGCGACCTATGCCCAATCCTATCCTGGCGGCCCACTGACCCAGGAGGCGCATTTCCAACGGGGTGAGGCGCTGTCGCAGCTTGGCGAAACGGCCGACGCCGCGCGGGCCTATCTGGAGGCCTATTCGGGCAAGCCGGACGGGTCTTTCGCCGCCGAGTCGCTGTTGAAACTGGGGCAGGGCCTGGGAACGCTGGGTCAAGTGCCCGACGCCTGCCTGACGCTGGCCGAGGTGGGCAACCGCTTTGCGGGCAGCATTCACGCCACCAATGCGCAGGTGTCGATGACGGGGCTGGGGTGCCAGTAAGCGAGGCCATTGAACTTTGGCTGCAAGAACAGGGCGAGGATGCAGAGTTGCTGCGCCTCGCCCTGTCTGCGTTTCAGGGGCCTGTGTTGGGCGTCGCCGTGTCCGGGGGCAGCGATTCCATGGCGCTGCTGCATCTTGCGGCGCAATTGGCCCCGGTTCTGGGTGCAACCGTGCGGGCGGTGACGGTGGATCACGCCTTGCGCGCGGGGTCGGCATCCGAGGCGGCACAGGTGGGACGGGTCTGTGCGGGGATCGGCATCAGCCATGACATTTTGGTCTGGGATCACGGCGCGGTGACAGGCAACCTGATGGACCGCGCCCGACGTGCCCGTTACGGCCTGATCGCCGCATGGGCCGCTGGCTGTCCGGTGGCCGTCGCCCATACCGCCGATGATCAGGCCGAGACGTTTCTGATGGGTCTGGCCCGAGGCGCAGGCTTGGATGGGTTGTCCGGGATGCGCCCGCAGTGGCGGCAGGGGGTGACCTTTGTGCGGCCCCTGCTGACCACCAGTCGTGCCGATCTGCGCGCCTATCTGACACGGCACGGCATCGCTTGGATCGAAGATCCTTCCAACGACAACCCCCGCTTCACCCGCGTTCAGGCCCGCCACACCCTGCAGGCGCTGGCCCCCTTGGGCATCACCACCGGGACCTTGGCGGGCGTGGTGCACCATCTGGCGGCAGCGCAAGGCGCCTTGCAGCAGGCGACCATGGCAGCCTCTGCCATTGTCACCGAAACCGCGGGGGCGCTGCGCATCGACCGCGCGGGCTTTGCAGCCCTGCATCCCGAGATTGCCCGCCGTCTGCTGCTGACCTGCCTGTCATGGATTAACCGCGCCGACTATGCCCCGCGCGGTCCGGCGCTGGATCTGCTCTACGCGGCGATCGTGGCCGAACGCGATGCCACGCTGGCGGGGTGTCGCATCCGCTGCAAAACCGACATCCATATCCTGCGCGAGGCCCGGGCCGTGGGGGGGGCTGTGGCCAGCGCCGAAATCTGGGACAACCGCTGGCAAATGGCGGGTCCGCACGCCCCCGGTTTGACGGTGCAGGCGCTGGGGCCCGAGGGCTTGCGCGCCATTGCAGACTGGCGCGCCTGCGGCATTGCGCGCGCTGAACTGCTGGTTTCCCCCGCAATCTGGCACGGGACCACCCTGATTTCGGCCCCTTTGGCGGGTTTTGGCGCAGATTGGACCGTCACGCTGGTTTTGCCTTATGCCAAGTTTATGTTATCGCATTGAACCCGGCCCACTTATCTCTATCTTAGACACAACCGCCGCAAGTGGCCCCAGCCGGGCAGCGTGGCATAAAATCGGAGTCACTTCGTGGGTAATGCACGGAACATCGCTTTTTGGGTCATCCTGTTTTTGCTGGTCCTTGTTGTCTTCAACATGTTCAGCAACACGCAGGCCACGCGCGCCAGCGGACAGTGGAGCTATTCAGAGTTCATTCAGAAGGTTGAGGCGGGTGAAGTCACCTCGGTTCAACTGAATGGCGAACAGGTGTCGATCCAAGGCAAGGATGGCAAGTTCTACACCACCATCGCACCCAAAGATGACACGCTGACGACACGGCTGATCGGCAAGGGCGTCGAGGTGGAAGCCAAGGCGCAAGCGGATTCGGGCATCTTCTCTTTGATCTCGATCTGGCTGCCATTCATCGTGCTGATCGGAATCTGGATTTTCTTCATGAACCGCATGCAGGGCGGCGGCAAAGGCGGGGCGATGGGCTTTGGCAAAAGCCGCGCCAAGCTGCTGACCGAAAAGTCGGGCCGCGTCACCTTTGACGACGTGGCCGGCATTGACGAGGCCAAGGACGAGTTGGAAGAAATCGTAGAATTCCTGCGCAATCCGCAGAAATTCTCGCGCCTTGGCGGCAAGATCCCCAAAGGTGCGCTGCTGGTCGGCCCTCCGGGCACCGGTAAAACCCTGCTGGCGCGTGCGATCGCCGGTGAGGCTGGCGTGCCGTTCTTCACGATCTCGGGTTCGGATTTTGTCGAGATGTTCGTCGGCGTCGGCGCAAGCCGTGTGCGGGACATGTTCGAACAAGCCAAGAAAAGCGCCCCCTGCATCGTGTTCATCGACGAGATTGACGCCGTGGGCCGTGCGCGTGGCGTCGGCATCGGCGGCGGCAATGACGAACGTGAGCAGACTCTGAACCAGCTGCTGGTGGAAATGGACGGCTTTGACGCCAATGAAGGTGTCATCATCGTCGCCGCGACCAACCGTCCCGACGTGCTCGACCCGGCCTTGCTGCGTCCGGGCCGGTTTGACCGCCAGATTCAGGTGCCAAACCCCGACATCCGCGGGCGTGAGAAAATCCTGTCGGTGCATGCGCGCAAAACCCCGCTGGGCCCGGACGTCGACTTGCGGGTGATCGCCCGTGGCTGCCCCGGCTTCTCGGGCGCCGATCTGGCGAACCTTGTGAACGAGGCTGCGCTGATGGCTGCCCGCATTGGCCGCCGCTTCGTGACCATGGACGATTTTGAAAAGGCCAAGGACAAGGTCATGATGGGCGCGGAACGCCGCTCCATGGTGATGACCGAGGATGAAAAGAAGCTGACCGCGTATCACGAGGCTGGCCACGCGATTGTCGGTCTGAACGTGCCGCAGCACGACCCGATCCACAAAGCCACCATCATCCCGCGCGGCCGTGCGCTCGGCATGGTGATGAGCCTGCCGGAACGCGATCAGCTTTCGGTCAGCTACACCAAGTACAAGTCGAAAATCGCGATGGCGATGGGCGGCAAAGTGGCGGAAGAGCTGATCTTCGGCGCGGAAAACGTGACCTCGGGCGCCACCTCTGACATCCAGCAGGTCAGCCGGATCGCGCGGGCCATGGTGACGCAGTTCGGCTTCTCCGAGGCATTGGGCAACGTTGATTACGCCAACGAACGCGAAAGCTTTCTGGGCGCGTCCTCGGGTGGCACCAGCCATTCCGGCACCACGCAGAAAATCATCGACGACGAGGTCAAGAAGATTGTCGACGAGGGCTATGCCCGCGCCAAGCAAATCCTGACCGACAAGAACGAAGACCTGCACCGTCTGGCGCAGGGGCTGCTGGAATACGAAACCCTGACCGGCGACCAGATCCGCCGCGTTATCGCCGGAGAGCCGATCAATGCGCCGGACGACGGCATGGGCAATGACGCCGGTGGCGGTTCGGGCGTGGTGGCGATCCCCAAGACCCGGGCGCGCAAACCCAAAGCGACCGAGTTGCCGGAGCCGCAGGCTTGAGGCAACCGCCAAAAGACTTGGCCGCCCGAGACCTATGCAAGGTTTCGGGCGGCCAGGTCCCTATGTTCTGTCATCATGTTGAACATCAAATAGATTAAACGATTATTGCCGAG
>JBIHZO010000185.1:0-6861 GCA_044231405.1 Cypionkella sp.
CGCAGGCACTGTCAAGGACGGCGGCCGGATGATTGTCTTGCTGCCCATCGACCGTGCCTACGCCATGCTACCCGAAGGCTGACCCATGGCCCGCCGTCGCACTTTGCGCCCCGAAGAAGAGGAAATGTGGCAAGCCGTCGCCCGCACGGCCAAGCCGATGCACGCTCATGTCTTCGCGCGAAAGCCAGATGCCCCAGCGCATGGCTTGGTCTTCCACCCTGAACCAGCGACCCCGTTGGTCCACGTTCAACCGCGCTTGTCCATGTTCCAACTGGGCGAAAAGGCTCGCGTACAGCGCCCGCACGATATAGCGCCGAGCCTGCCGGCCAGTCTTGCCGGCGCCGTGCTGCAGATGGATGCCAAAACCCACGGCAAACTGACCCGGGGCAAACTGTCGCCCGAAGCCCGCATCGACCTGCATGGCCTGACCCTGTCCGAGGCGCATCCCGAACTGATCCGGTTTATCTTGAACGCCCAATCGGCAGGGGTACGTCTGGTTCTTGTGATCACCGGCAAGGGCAAGCGGGGCCAGGACATCGGCCCCATCCCCAGCCGCATCGGTGCGCTGCGCCATCAGGTGCCACAATGGCTGCGCCTCTCGCCTCTTGGCCCGGCTGTGCTGCAAGTGACAGAGGCACATCTCAAACACGGCGGCTCTGGTGCCTATTACGTCTACCTGCGCCGGCGTTAAGTCGATTCAGGCTTAACGCTGCAACTGGTTCGCCACATTGGCGACCGGCGTCAACACGATTTGCGTGGCATTCTGGACCGTCAAGACAACGCCCGACACCAACCCCACCCGACTGATCCGGTCCCTCTCAAACGCGCTTTCAATATCGCCGATGCGGTCCAGTAACAGGATAAGGGCCGGAGAATCGCCCAAGGTGAAGTGTCCGGCCCCTTCCGTAAACTTGCCGATATCAAGAAATGTCACCTTCAGATCGGCCACCTTGGACACATCCGAAAGCGACCCAAGCCGTTCAGATTGCCCCGTCAGTCGCGCCGAAAGCCGCAGGAATTTGTCGCGGTCTGACCCGAATATGACAAAGGGTTGTGGCAGCGTTCCAATCGCATGGGCCTGAGACCGGAACAGGTCTACGTCGATATCAGGCGAAATCAGGATCACGCCAGAGATCTTGTTCAGAGCCGCCCGGTCACCGCGAATGGCCATCTGGCGCATCGACTCCATGGTCAATGTTGACCCCATCGAATGCGCAACCACCAGAATTCGTTTGGCCCCGGCCGCCGAAACCTGATTGATCAAGGCCTCCAGCCCGTCTCGCGCAAACAAGGCCGAATCGCGGTCGTAGACATAACCCAAAGGCTGTGCTGCTGACGGCCAAGCGTAATGCACCACTGCCCCCGGCAGTTCCAAATCATGCGCAAACTGCGCAACCCTGTATAATCCCTCGGAAAAGTTATTGTTATAGCCATGCACGAAGATCACCGCGTCGCCGCCATGCGCCTTCAGATCCCCGGCCAGATCGCGCCGAAATTTGGCTTCTGTCGGGAACAGCATCGCGTCGGTGGTCAGGAAATGCCTGCTCGGGTCGGCGCGGAACCCACGCTCTGGCCAATTGATTTCCCCAAGCGTCCGGTTCGGCGGCACTGAAATGTCATAACGCGCGAATTGTACCGTTTCTGATCGTTTTGAGCTGAACCCGTCTTGTTCCAGCACCCGTGTGGTTCCAATGAAAACCGGGGTCACATCGCCGACCGCCCCTGCCTTTGGATCAAGCGTCATGGCCCCGCGCGGCGTGCAAGACATCAGCAAACTTAAAGCAAGGATCACCAGAATACGCGTCATTTGGGCACCTTTTGTCGCGCAGGGTCTGCTTGTTTTCAGGCCGGGTCAATCTGACACCGACAGGGATGGCGAAACTGTCAAGGCCGATTACATCGTTTTGAAGACTATCAGGGATCCTGTACCGAGCCGTATCATTAATCCATTTTCTACAAGACATACCGTGAAATATCTGCCGACCGCGACAACGCGCCAAGATTGGTTTCAACGAAAGCCGCGTTGACCTCAACGGCCTCACCCCCGCGGTCCGGCGCGGTGAAGGACAACTCTTCAAATACCCGCTCCATCACCGTGTAAAGCCTGCGTGCCCCGATGTTTTCTATGCTGCGGTTTACATCCGCCGCAATCCGCGCCAGCGCTGCGATGCCATCTGTCGTGAACGTGACAACCACATCCTCGGTTCCCATCAGCGCCGCATACTGCCGCGTCAATGCGTTGTCGGTTTCGGTCAAAATCCGCACAAAATCGCCCTCGGTCAGTGGCGCCAACTCCACCCGGATCGGCAAGCGGCCCTGCAATTCGGGCAGCAGATCCGACGGTTTGGCGACATGGAACGCACCAGAGGCGATGAACAGGATATGGTCAGTCTTCACCGGCCCGTATTTCGTCGAAACCGTGGTGCCTTCAATCAGCGGCAGCAAATCCCTCTGCACACCCTCACGCGACACATCCGCCCCGCGCGCATCGGCACGGGCGCAGATTTTGTCGATTTCATCCAAAAATACGATGCCGTTCTCTTGCACCGAGGCCAAAGCGACTGTCTTGACGGCGTCATCATCCAGCAGCTTGTCCGCCTCTTGCCCGATAAGCAACTCATAGCTGTCTGCCACCGTCACCTTCTTGCGCGTGGTGCGACCGCCAAAGGCCTTGAACAGGTCCTGCAACCCCTGCATCTGCATTTCCATCCCCTGCCCGCCCATCATCGGCATCGCGGGGGCTGCATCGGCAAGCTCCAATTCGATCACGGTGGCATCCAACTCGCCGCGGCGCAGCTTGCCCCGGAACATTTCGCGGGTTTGTTCGCGGGCGTCTTTTCCGGCCAAAGCCTCAATCACCCGCTCTTCTGCCGCCGCCTTCGCCCGTGCCGCCACGTCTTCGCGCATCCGGGCGCGGGTGTCGATCATCGCGGCGTCCACCAGATCGCGGATGATGCTGTCCACATCGCGGCCAACATAGCCCACCTCTGTGAACTTCGTCGCCTCCACCTTCAGAAACGGCGCGCGTGCCAGCTTCGCCAGACGGCGCGCAATTTCGGTCTTACCCACACCTGTCGGCCCGATCATCAGGATATTCTTCGGATAAACCTCATCCCGAATATCGTCCGGCAGGTTCCGACAGCGCCAGCGGTTGCGCAAAGCCACCGCCACAGCGCGCTTGGCCTCGCGCTGGCCGATGATGTGGCGGTCCAGTTCAGAGACAATCTCTCGTGGTGTCAGATTGGTCATTTGGAAATCCGTTCAACGGTCAGGTTGCCATTGGTGTAGACGCATATATCTGCGGCAATCGCCATGGCGCGGCGGGCAATATCCTCGGCGGGCAGATCGGTGGTCATCAGCCCCCGCGCCGCAGCCAGCGCAAAGTTGCCGCCCGACCCGATCGCCGCGACGTCATGTTCCGGCTCCAGCACATCGCCCGCCCCGGTGATCACATACAGATCTGCCCCATCGGTGACGATCAGCATTGCTTCAAGATTGCGCAGGTACTTGTCCATCCGCCAATCCTTGGCCAGTTCGACGCAGGCGCGGGCCAACTGTCCAGGCGCCGACTCCAGCTTCTTCTCCAGCCGTTCCAGCAAGGTGAACGCGTCAGCGGTTGATCCCGCGAACCCCGCCACCACATCATGCCCGCCCGGGGTCAGCCGCCGGACCTTGCGCGCGGTTCCCTTGATCACGGTGTTGCCAAGCGACACCTGACCGTCGCCCGCCACCACCACCTCACCTCCGCGCCGCACTGCCAGAATGGTGGTGCCATGCCAGCCGGGGAATTTATCGTCGGCCATCCGAAGCCCTCCATTTGCCACCCTTATATGGAAGGCCGCCGGGCCATGCACAAGCGCGGCGGTTGGCAAGTTGCCCAAATAGGCTTAGCACTTCGATATGCCCCGCCCCGCGATCCTGAATTTTCATCTGGCCGCAACCAAGCGCGAACAAGCCGCTTCGGGCGAAGGCATCTTCGGCCTGATCGTCAAAGCCGTGTTGCAGGCCGGTTGGCAGGTCGTCCTGCGCGACAAGGATGATCCGGTGGATGGCGACGGCTTTCATATCGTCTACAACACTGCCGTGTTAGAGCCACATTGCCTTTGCCTGCGCCGCTGTTACATGAACCCGTTCTGGCGGCTGGAAACCTCTAACTACCGCTGGGACTGGGATGTGGCGGCCAAAGCGTTCCCGGGCGGTTCGGGCGAAGAATGGTTCCCGAACCGCTGGCGCTCGCGGCTGTTCGGCAACACGCAAACACGGCCCGGAGATCATATTTTCATGCCGCTGCAAGGCAAATTGCTGGAACATCGGCATTTCCAGGCGCAAAGTCCGATGGACATGATCGCGACAACTTTGGCCGCCGATCTCACCCGTCAGATCATCGCCACACTGCACCCACGCGAAACCTACAGTCCGCGTGAGCTTGAAATGCTTGCGGGGTTTGGCGCGCGGTTCACTTTGTCAGACCGCCCGTCCATCGACCTGCTGGCCAGTTGCGCCTATGTGGTCACCGAAAACTCGGCCATGGCGCTGTCCGGGTTCTTCGCAAAGAAACCTGCGGTCCTGTTCGCCGAAATTGATTTTCACCACATCGCCGGGTCGGTGCCGCATCTTGGGGTGACCAAGGCGTTTGCCACGATCCACGATCCCAAACCCTATGCCGCCTATCTGCATTGGTTCTTCAAAGCGCAGGCAATTTCCGCGATCGACGAAAACGCGGTAACGCAGGTTCAGGCCCGGCTGCGAGAGCACGGCTGGCCAATATAAAAGGCGCCCCAAACGGGACGCCCCAACAACCAGGCGAGTGCCGGTTCAGATTGCCGATGCGATCCAGTTGGCCAAAGCCGCCTTGGGGGCTGCGCCGACCTTGTTCGACACCACTTCGCCGTTCTTGAACAGGAACAGCGACGGAATGCCGCGAACACCCAAAGCGGCTGGGCTGTCGGGGTTTTCATCGACGTTGATCTTCACGATCTTGACCTTGCCCGCATATTCAGCGGCCAACTCTTCCAAGGCCGGGCCGATCTGACGGCAGGGGCCGCACCATTCAGCCCAAAAGTCCACCACAACCGGAATGTCCGATTTGCGGACTTCGGCATCAAAAGTGGCATCGGTCACGGCGACGGTGTTGGCACCCATGGCGGGATCTCCTGAGGGAAAGTGTCGGGCTCTGAACTTATGGAGATGAGCGGTCTTCGTCAAGGGCCCCGCACGCTATCTATCGTGGTGCGGGCCAAGGCCGCACTCACGATGTCGGGATCGACCGGCATCAACCGGGCGCTCTGCGTCCACAGAACGGCGGTTTCAACTCGGCGCGTGGGGTAGATCTGGCACAACGCACAGGCGTAGGCCCCCAGTTGCCGCAACAATCCTTCCGGGATGTGTGCGGCGCTATCGGGGATCAGGTGGTTGGATTTGTAGTCCACCGCCAACACTTTGGTGTCGGTGATGATCAGGCGATCGATACTGCCGTACAGTCTGCGGTCCATCAGATCGGCGGTAATGGGCACCTCGGCCAGAGTTCCGGGGCCAAACAGATGCGCCAGATGCGGTGCCGTCAGGACAAGCGTCACCTCGGGCAGAAGGTTGGCGCAAAGCTTGGCATCCGGCACCAAAGCCGCCGCGATCATGGGCCAATCAGTCTGCATCGCCCGCGGCAAATGCTCCAGCAACAGGTGCAACGCTGTGCCGCGCGCTTTTGCCGCGTCTTCGGTCGTACCATCTGTCTCCCCGGGCAAAGCCTTGGCCCCGCCTAGGTCAGAAGGTGAGATCAACGGCAGTGGCCGCAGCGGATCTGCCGCCGCAAGCGCCGACCAACCGGGCAAAATAAAGGGTTCTGGCGGCTTCAGAGCCGTTTTTTCCGCATCCGCAGGCCATTGCCCAACCTGATACCGCAGCATGCCGCCTGCGGCCCCGACGGCCCCGACGGCCTGCATCCCCTGCGCCACCAGCTGATACCATGCGCCCTCGGACTTTACCGTGCCTGCACCCGCCACGATCAACCATGCTCGTGCCCGGGTCAGCGCCACATACAGCAATCGCAGGCTTTCCTGTTCGGTTTTGGCCCGCCGCGCCGCGCGCACTTGCACAATCGCATCAGGGCTGTCGTCGGCCCCGGTTTTCCACACCGGAACATCGCCGGGCATGACGTAAATCTCGTCCCGGTCTTGTGCTTTGCGGTCGGTGGTGTCCGGCAGGATCACAATCGGCGCTTCCAGCCCTTTGGCCCCGTGCACCGTCATCACACGGATGCGGCGACCTTCGCTGTCCATTTGACGCTTGACCTCGATGTCGTCTGTTTCCAGCCAGATCTGGAATCCGGTCAGGCTGGGGATATCGTTGCGCTCATAGGCCAATGCCTGTGACAGCAACTCGTCAATGCCATCCTCAGCCTCTGGACCCAACCGCGCCAACAAACGGCGGCGGCCATCATGACGGGTCAGGGCGCGTTCGATCAGATCAAACGGGCGCAGAAAATCAGCCTGATCGCGCAGATCGGTCAGCATCGCGAGCGTCGCCGGATGATCGGTCCGGTTGCGCAGCGCCTCCCACAGATAGCCTTTGCGGCCATGCGCCAGATCGTAAAGCTCGGCCTCTGTCCAGCCGCACAAGGGTGAGCGCAGCAGCGCAGCCAGGGACAGATCGTCCTCGGGCGTCGCCAGAAACGCCAGCAACGCGGCCAGATCCTTGACCGCCAGTTCCGCGCCCAGCTTCAGCCGATCTGCACCGGCGATGGGCAGATCAAGCTTCTTGCAGGCACGGATGATTTCGGAAAACAGCGCGGAACGACGTTGCACCAGGATCAGAAAATCTCCGGCATGGACAGGGCGACAGCCGGGGGCAGCCTCTTTGGCATCA
>JBIHZO010000186.1:0-6817 GCA_044231405.1 Cypionkella sp.
GTGGGCGTGGGCGCAGGGCAGATGAGCCGGATTGACAGCACCCGGATTGCCGCGCGCAAGGCGGGCGATATGGCCGAGGCGCAGGGCCTGTCGCAAAGCCCGACGGTGGGGTCGGTGGTGGCCTCCGATGCGTTCTTTCCCTTTGCCGATGGCTTGTTGGCGGCAGCAGAAGCGGGAGCGACGGCGATCATCCAACCCGGCGGGTCAATGCGCGATGACGAGGTGATTGCGGCGGCAGATGCGGCGGGTCTGGCCATGGTCTTCACCAACCAACGCCACTTCCGGCATTAAGATGCGCGCGCTTGCCGTGACTGCCGCCCTTACCTTCGCGCTGGATCAGGCGTCGAAATGGTTGGTGGTGCAGTATCTGAACCTGAAAGAACTGGGCGAGATTGACGTGATCCCGCCGCTGCTCAATCTGCGGATGGCGTGGAACGAGGGCGTGAACTTTGGCCTCTTTGCCAACAGCACCGACATCATGCGCTGGGTGCTGATTGTGGTGGCGATGGGCATTTCGGGTTGGGTACTGTGGTGGGTGCATCACGAACGCGCGGGGCGGCTGGCGATGATTTCGGCGGGCTTGCTGGTGGGTGGCGCGCTGGGCAATGTGATTGACCGGATTGTATATGGTGCCGTGGCCGACTTTCTGAATATGTCCTGCTGTGGCATCGAGAATCCGTTCTCGTTCAACGTCGCCGACATCGCGATTTTCGCCGGTGCGCTGGGCTTGGTGCTGTTTATGGGCAAACAGACGCCGCCTGCGCCCAGAAAGCGCCGAAAGACCCCGTGACGCGGGCCGGTTGATAGGCTAAGACGGCGATAGAAAAACGGTGGAGGCATGGGCATGCGGTCAGCACGGGTGGTTCTCGCTATTGCGGGTGCAGCGCTGTTGGCGCTGGGTGCCTGTGGCAGCAAAACCGATGTGCCGAACCTGATGAACATCCAGTCGGAAACCAACGGGCCGGACGAGTTTTCCATCCTGCCGCCAAAGCCGCTGGAAATGCCCGAAAATCTGGCCGACTTGCCTGAACCCACACCGGGTGGCGAGAACCTGTCCGATCCGCGCCCCTTTGATGACGCCATCCTCGCACTTGGCGGCAACCCGGGCGCAACCGGTGGCGGCGATGGCGCGCTGTACAACCACGCCACGCGCGGCGGCATCACGGCGGGCATCCGTCAGACTCTGGCCGCCGAGGATCTGGAGTTCCGCCGCAAGAACGATGGCCGGTTGCTGGAACGTGTGTTCAACGTCAACGTCTATTTCAAGGCCTATCGCGACTATGCGCTGGACCAATATGCCGAACTCGCCCGCTGGCGCAAAGCAGGCGCGCGCACGCCCTCGGCGCCGCCGCGTTCCGAGTGACCCGGTCACATCCGCGTAGGGTGGGCTTGTGGCGATGCGAATTGGCGATAACTTCCTGACAACGGGTCACCAACGGAGGACCGCGATGCGTCGCATTTTTGGCCGCAGCCTATGGGCAGCCTTGGCTTTTGCGCTTCCTGCCGGGGCGGACACGGTCAGCAGTTTCAAGCTCGACAACGGCATGGAGGTGGTGGTGATCGAAGATCACCGCGCCCCGGTCGTGGTGCATATGGTCTGGTATAAGATCGGTTCTGCAGACGAGGCGGCCGGCGTGTCGGGCGTGGCGCATTTCTTTGAACATCTGATGTTCAAGGGCACCAATGACATGGCGGCGGGTGAGTTTTCTGCCACGGTGGAAGCCCAGGGCGGCAATGACAACGCCTTCACCAACACCGATTTCACCGCCTATTATCAACGCGTTGCCGCCGACCGTCTTGATCTGATGATGAAGATGGAAGCCGACCGCATGCGCGATCTGCTGTTGACCGAAGAAGACGTGACCACCGAACGCCAAGTGATCCTTGAAGAACGCGCGCAGCGCACCGACAGCGATCCGGGCGCTTTGCTGGGTGAACAGATGGGGGCGGCACAGTTCATGAACCACCCCTACGGTCGCCCGATCATCGGTTGGAAACACGAGGTCGCGGCGCTGTCGCGGCAGAATGCGCTGGATTTCTATCAAGCCAACTATGCCCCGAACAACGCCATTCTGGTGGTCGCGGGCGATGTGGACCCGCAGGCGGTGCTGGAACTGGCCAAGACCTACTATGGCCCGGTCGCGCCTTCTGACAAGATCATCCCCCGCAACCGCCCGACCGAGCCGCCGCAGCTGGCCGAACGCCGCATTACCTTGGCGGATGAGCGGGTGTCGGAACCCTATGTGATCCGCACCTACCTTGCCCCGGAACGCAACCCCGGCGATCAGAAACAGGCCGCCGCGTTGACGTTGCTGGCGGAACTGCTGGGCGGGTCTGGCACCACTTCGGTGATGACCCGCGCCTTGCAGTTTGACACCCAGACCGCCGTCTATTCCTCGGCCTTTTACGATGGCACCTCGGTCGATGCTGACACCTTTGGCCTTGTGGTGATGCCCGTGCCGGGCGTCAGTCTGGCGGATGCCGAGGCGGCGATGGATGGCGTCGTGGCGAAATTCCTGAAGGACGGCGTCGCGCCCGCAGATTTTGCCCGGATCAAGACCCAGATCCGCGCCTCGGAAATCTATGCCCGCGACAGTGCGATGGGCATGGCGCAGGAATACGGTCAGGCGCTTGCTGTTGGCCTGTCGATTGATGACGTCAAGGCGTGGCCGCAGGTGCTGCAAGAGGTGACAGAGGCCGATGTGATGGCCGCCGCCACCGCCATTTTCAACCGCAACAACGCCGTGACCGGCTGGTTGACCACAAAGGAAGGGGCCGCGCAATGAGCCTTGGTTTCAGACTGATCCAAGCCGCCGCCGTTGTTCTGGCGCTGACCGCCCCCGCGCGGGCCGAGATTGCGATCCAGGAAATCACCTCGCCCGGCGGCTTCAAGGCCTGGCTGGTCGAAGATCACGGCATCCCCTTCACCGCACTTGAAATCCGTTTTCAGGGCGGCACGTCGCTGGATTCGCCGGGCAAACGTGGTGCGGTCAATCTGATGACGGCCCTGATCGAAGAGGGCGCCGATGATCTGGACTCCCAAGGCTTCGCCGCCGCCCGTGATGCTTTGGCCGCCAGCCTTTCCTTCAGGTCCAGCCTCGATGGCGTTTCGG
This sequence comes from Cypionkella sp., assembly GCA_044231405.1. GTDB lineage: Bacteria > Pseudomonadota > Alphaproteobacteria > Rhodobacterales > Rhodobacteraceae > Cypionkella. Next base: position 3,114 of record JBIHZO010000186.1, read on the forward strand.
TTTCGGCGCAGTTTCTGACGGAGAACCGCGATCAGGCGATGGCCTTGCTGCAATCGGCGCTGATCCGTCCGCGCTTTGATCAGGACGCGGTCGACCGGGTGCGCGAACAGGTGCTGGCGGGGCTGCGGTCCGACGCCAAAGACCCCGGCGCGATTGCAGGCGATCTGGTGGCGGCACGCAGCTTTGGCAGCCATCCCTATGGCAGCAAGGGCGACGGCACGGTTGACAGCGTCACGGCCCTGACCCGCGATGATATTGTGGCCGCTCATCTAGGCGCCTTGGCCCGCGACCGCGTCACTGTTGCCGCGGCTGGCGACATTTCGGCGGCAGAACTGGGTAAGCTGCTCGACACCCTGCTGTCTGATCTGCCCGCCACGGGTGCGGATCGGCCCGGTCGCGCCGCGTTGTATGTCAAAGGCGGGATCAAGGTTCAGGACTTCCCCGGCCCGCAGTCGGTTGTGCTGTTCGGCCATGGCGGGATGCGGTTTGACAACCCCGACTTTTTCGCCGCCTCCATCTTGAATGAAATTTTGGGTGGAGGGCGCTTTTCCGCGCGTCTGATGACCGAAGTTCGCGAAAAGCGCGGCCTGACCTACGGCATCGGCACCGGCCTTGCCAGCTATGATCAGGCCGAGGCCTTGATGGGGCAGTTCCAAGCCAGCAACGACAAGGTGGCCGAAGCGATTGACGTGATCCGCGCCGAATGGGCCAAGATCGCGACCGAAGGCGTAACCGAGGCGGAATTGAACGCCACCAAGACCTATATGACCGGATCATACCCGCTGCGGTTCGATGGCAATGGCACGATTGCGTCAATTCTGGTCGGCATGCAGATCATGGGTCTGACCCCCGATTACCCCAAAACCCGCAACGCGCGGGTGGAGGCGGTGACGATGGACGATGTCAAACGGGTGGCGGGCGCATTGTTCAAGCCAGACGATCTGGCGTTTGTCGTTGTGGGTCAGCCCGTCGGTGTGACCGCAACCGAATAGCCCGAATCTGTGGCCCCTGCGGCCCGTACCTGCTAGAACTGGTGGCATGAACCTTCATGCCACCAACATACGCCCCGTGATCAGGCCTCTGGACGAATCCGCCATCAACCGCATCGCGGCGGGTGAGGTGGTCGAACGCCCTGCATCCGCCGTCAAGGAACTGGTCGAAAACGCGCTGGATGCCGGTGCGCGCCGCATCGCTGTGGATTATTCCGCCGGTGGCAAGGTGCTGATCCGCGTCACGGATGACGGCTGCGGCATGACGCCCGACGATCTGCCTTTGGCAGTGGCCCGCCATGCGACCTCGAAAATCGACGGGTCGGATCTGCTCAACATCCGCTCTTTCGGTTTTCGCGGTGAGGCTTTGGCCTCGCTTGGCGCGGTCGGCCGCCTGACCCTGACCTCGCGCACCGATGGCCACGACGGTGCCAGTCTGACGGTTGCGGGGGGCCGCATGGACCCCGTTCGGCCGGCCGCCGCCACCAAAGGCACCGTGATCGAACTGCGCGATCTGTTCTACGCCACACCCGCACGCCTGAAATTCCTGCGCTCAGATCGCGCCGAGGCCCAAGCGATTGCAGATGTGATCCGCCGTCTGGCGATGGCCGAACCCTTGGTCGGCTTTACCCTGACCGAGCACGCCGAGGGCAACGCGCCCCGCCAGATCTTCCGCGCCGATCCTCTGTCCGGTGATTTTTTCGAAGCACTCCATGGCCGTCTGACCGGGGTTCTGGGCGCAGACTTCACCCAGAACGCGCTGAAAATCGACGTGGAACGTGATGGTCTGCGGCTGTCCGGCTATGCCGCCCTGCCCACCTATTCGCGCGGCACCTCGGTGCAGCAATTCGTCTATGTGAATGGCCGCCCGGTGCTGGACCGCATGCTTCTGGGCGCGCTGCGGGTGGCCTATTTCGATTTTCTGTCGCGGGATCGTCACCCGGCAGCGGTGCTGAACCTGATCTGTGATCCAGAGCGGGTGGATGTGAACGTCCACCCCGCCAAATCCGAAGTGCGCTTTCGTGAACCCGAAGCCGCCCGCAGCCTGATCATCACCGGGTTGCGGACCGCGCTTTCGGGTGCGGGTCACCGCGCCAGCACAACCGTGGCCGACGCGACAATTTCCGCCATGCGCCCCGAGTCCCGCGCCTATCAGATGGACCGCCCCAGCCAGGCCAGCCTGTCGCGCGGCTTTGCCTATCAGGCCCCGCAAACCCTGACCCCCGGCTTTGCCGAGGCCCCCTCCGCGCGTGTCGAGCCTGCGCATGCCGAAGCCACTGATCGCCCGTTGGGGGCCGCCCGCGCGCAGGTGCATGAAAACTACATCATCGCCCAAACCGCCACCGGCATGGTGATCGTGGACCAACACGCCGCCCATGAACGGCTGGTCTACGAACGCCTGAAACGCCAGATGCATGAGTCGGGCATCACCGCCCAGGCCCTGCTGATCCCTGAAATCGTTGATCTATCTGCCAGCGATGCCTCCCGCCTGCTCGACGCCGCCGTCGATCTGGCCGCTTTGGGATTAACCATCGAACCCTTCGGCGGCAACGCCATCGCCGTGCGCGAAACCCCCGCCATTCTGGGCAACATCTCTGCCGCCGCCCTGCTGCGCGATGTGCTGGATGAACTGGCCGATCTGGGCCAAAGCCAATCGCTGCAAACCAAAATGGACGCGATCCTGTCGCGCATGGCCTGCCACGGTTCCATTCGCTCGGGCCGTCAGATGCGCGCCGAGGAAATGAACGCCCTGCTGCGCGAAATGGAGGCAACGCCGCATTCCGGTCAATGCAACCATGGCCGCCCGACCTACGTCGAATTGAAACTGCACGACATCGAAAGGCTGTTTGGCCGCAAATGATCACGCTTTTTGGCCAATCCTATGCATGGAATGCCCCCGAGATCCTGCTGATCGCCGGGGCCACGCTGTTGCTGGCGGGTCTTTTGATCCTGATCCTGCGCGCAGCCGGTCGGTCTGCCAGCATGACCGCGCCCCTGATGCGGGAAATGGGCTGGCTGGGGCAAAGGGTGCAGGCTTTGGGCGAAGGACAGGAACGGCTTGCGGGCGGTCTGCACCATGTTTCTGAAAATCAGGCCGTCAGCCAAACCGCCATGCTGCATGTGATGGAGCAACGCTTGGCCGAGGTCAGCCGCCAGATGGGCGAAAGCCTGCACGGCACGTCGACCCGCACCGCGCGCAGTCTGGGCGAATTGCAGCAGCGGCTGGAAACCATCGACAAGGCGCAGGCCAATATCGAAAAGCTGTCTGGCAACGTGCTGTCCTTGCAGGATATTCTGTCAAACAAGCAAACCCGTGGGGCCTTTGGCGAGATTCAATTGAATGACATCGTGCAAAAGGCGTTGCCGTCGGACGCCTATACGATGCAGGCAACCCTTTCGAACGGCAAACGCGCCGATTGCCTGATCCATTTGCCCAACCCGCCCGGCCCGATTGTCGTGGACGCCAAATTTCCGCTGGAGGCCTATGAGTCACTGCGCCGCGCCGACAGCCCCCGCGCGGTGACCGAGGCGCAAGCGCAACTGCGCGCGGCCGTGCGGGTGCATATCAGGGCGATCTCTGACAAGTACATCATCGAGGGCGAAACCGCCGACGGCGCGCTGATGTTCCTGCCGTCCGAAGCCGTCTATGCCGAGTTGCACGCCAACTTTCCCGAAGTGGTGCGCGATGGCTTTGCCGCTCGCGTCTGGATCGTG
>JBIHZO010000187.1:0-6727 GCA_044231405.1 Cypionkella sp.
GCAGCAGAGATTGAGGCGGCGGCGGTTGCAGAGGGCTGAGGCCCGACAAACCTGCCGGATGTCGGCGCGTTCATCTTGGCCTTAAATATCCCCGCCGGAGGCTCTTGCCGTTGGCGCAGGGCCTCCGGCGGGGATATTTGCGCCAAGATGAAGCCGCAGCAACGATCCCGCGGGATCAGCCGCGCTCGCCCGCCACGATCTGCCGCAGACCGTCCAAAGGCACATAGCCACGCAGCAGTGTGCCGTCGATCACGAAGGTGGGCGTGCCGGAAATCTGCATCACATCGGCCAGCGCGTGGTTGGTGGCGATGACTTGGCTGACCTCGTCGCTGGCCATCTTGATCATGATGGCGTCGGCGTCCAGACCCATCTCGCTGGCCAGCCGCCCCAGATTTTCGGCATCGGGAGCACCGCGCAGGCCAATCAACCCGTCATGCGCCTTTTTGTAAGCTTCCGGTCCATGCAGTTGCAGAATCGCAATGGCAAAGCGTGATGCCGTTACAGATTCCGCGCCCAGGATCGGGAATTCCTTCAGCACGAAGCGGATGTTGCCGTCCGATTTCACCAGTTCTTCAACCTCAGTATAAGCTTTGCGGCAATAGCTGCAGCGGTAGTCCATGAATTCGACCACCGTCACATCGCCATCGGGATTGCCACCAACCCAACTGATCCCATCATTGAAAATGAGTTCCTTGTTGTCTGCCAGAACCTGTTGGTCGCGGTTTGCCGCCGCCTCATCTTCGCGGCTTTGCAGAACGTCCATTGCCTCGACGATGACTTCCGGGTTTGCCAGCAGATAGGCCTTCACTTCGGCCTGAAACGCTGTGCGTTCGGCGTCGGTCATATCGGCCAGACCTTCGGCCAAGGTGGGGGTGGCCATCAGGGCGGCGGAGGCCAGAAGGGCGGCAAGCAAGGAACGCATGAATAACCTCGGGTGGGGCGCGGGCTTGACGCGGGCGGCGCGCGATGAACTATGACGCGCGAAACGCGCTTGGTACGGTGACGCGCGACCATAGGGGCAGGGTGATGGATAGATCAAGACGGGGTCAGGTTGATCCCTTTATTGTGATGGATGTGATGGCAGAGGCCCGCGCATTGGAGGCGCAGGGGCGGCGGATCATTCACATGGAAATCGGTCAGCCCGCCACTCCGGCCCCTGCCGGTGCCCGGACCGCTTTGGCGCGGGCGTTGGAGCGTGATGCTTTGGGCTACACGGTGGCACTGGGGTTGCCGGAGTTGCGTGCGGGCATCGCCGCGCTGTACCGGCGTTGGTACGGCGTCGATCTGAACCCCGACAGGGTGATAGTCACCGCAGGGTCGTCGGGGGCGTTTCTGTTGGCCTTTACCGCGCTTTTCGATGCGGGCGACCGGGTGGGGATGGGCGAACCGGGCTATCCGTCCTATCGCCAGATCCTGAAGGCGCTGTCACTGGTTCCGGTGGGCATCCAGACAGCTGCTGGCAATCGGTTGCAGCCGGTGCCGTCTGATCTGCAAGGCCTTGATCTGAAAGGGTTGATCGTCGCCTCACCCGGCAATCCTTCTGGAACCATGTTGTCACGGTCGGCGTTGGCGGACCTGATCGCGCATGCGGGTCAGCATGGGATCAGCTTTGTGTCGGATGAGATTTACCACGGGTTGCACCACGGCGACCGGGCGGTTTCGGCGCTGGAGATCAGCGATCAGGCCTATGTGATAAACTCGTTCTCCAAGTATTTCAGCATGACAGGATGGCGCGTTGGCTGGATGGTGGTGCCAGAGGATCACATCCGCACGGTAGAGCGTTTGGCGCAGAACATGTTCATCTGCCCGCCCCATGCCAGCCAGATTGCAGCGTTGGCCGCGCTCGATTGCATCGAAGAACTGGAGGCCAACCGCGCCACCTACGCCGCCAACCGTGCGCTGTTGCTGGCGGGTCTGCCGGAAGCCGGATTTTCCAGGATTGCGCCGCCGGATGGAGCCTTCTACATCTACGCCGATGTGGCGGACCTGACCGATGACAGCCTGTCTTTTGCGCGCGAGTTGCTGCACGGCGCGGGCGTGGCCGTCACGCCAGGGGTGGACTTCGATCCCAAACGCGGCCACCAGACCTTGCGGTTTTCCTATGCGGGGGCCATGGCGGATCTGACCGAAGGCTTGGCCCGGCTGACTGCCTACATGGCCGTCCGCCCCACGCGAGGGTGAGTTTACATTGTGGTCCGTTTGGGGATAATCGCGCGAAGATGATCAGATTGCATCAGATTTGGGCGACAATCGCGGCGATTTTCCTGCTGGCTTTGCCCGCGGGCGCGCAAGACCTGTCGGCACTGGCACGGTTGAACCCGTCGCAATCTGGGATCAAGGATGCGGGACAGGGGGTGTCGGTGACGCTTGCACTGTCGCAGCCGGTACCGTGGCGGGTGCGGCTGCTGAATGGCCCACCGCGTCTGGTGCTGGATTTCCGCGAAGTGGACTGGACCGGGCTTGCCGATATGCCGGTGGACGGCGACGCGCTGATGGGACTGCGCGCGGGCGTGTTTCGCCCGGGCTGGTCGCGGTTGGTGATGGATCTGGCTGGGCCGATGCGGGTGATCTCTGCCGAAATGGTGACCGATGCCACCGCCACCGTCATCGTGCAGTTGGACCCCACGTCGCAGGCAGAATTTGCGGCGCAGGCGGCGCTGCCCGAATCGGCCGCTTGGGCGTTGCCGAAAGCCGTTCATCTGCCCAAACCGGCGCCCAAGGGTGTGGGGCCGCTGATCGTGGTGCTTGACCCGGGCCATGGCGGCATTGATCCGGGTGCCGAGCGTGACGGGCAAACCGAGGCCAACCTGATGCTGACCTTCGCGCGCGAGTTGAAAGAGGTCCTGCTGCGCGACGGCGATTTCGCGGTGGTGATGACGCGCGACAGCGATGTCTTTGTTCCGCTTGAGGAACGAATCTCCATTGCGCGTGCGGCAGGGGCGCATCTGTTCCTGTCCCTGCATGCCGATGCTTTGGCAGAAGGGGAGGCGTCGGGGGCCACGCTTTACACTCTGTCCGATGATGCCAGCGATGAGGCTGCGGCCACTTTGGCCGAACGCCACGACCGCGATGATCTGCTGGCCGGCGTCGATCTGACCGAAGCGGATGATCTGGTGGCTGCCGTTCTGATGGACATGGCGCGCACCGAAACCACGCCGCGCATTGAGCGGCTGGGGGCGGCGCTGGAAACGGCGATCAAGGCCGCGGGGCTGAAAATGCACCGCCATCCGCGCCAGAAGGCCAGCTTTTCAGTACTGAAATCGCCCGATATCCCGTCGCTGCTGGTGGAATTGGGCTTTCTGTCCTCGGAACGCGATCTGGCGCGGCTGTTGGATGCCGACTGGCGGGCGCAGATGACGGCGGCCATGCGGGAAGGGGTCAAGGCCTGGGCGGCAGAGGATGCGGCATTGCAGGCCTTGCCCCTGAAATAATGGGCGGGGCTTTGCCACAGGGCACAAAATAGCGCGTCAGTGTTTTGACCTTTGTGCGCGCAGCCGTGTATAAGGCCGCGTGCGCGGGGTGAACGCGATTAGGGGTAGCGGCGTGGTCAGGTTTATCGGGTCTTTTTTTGGGGCCATCTTCACGACAGTTACCTTGGGCCTTTTGTTTGGGGCGCTGACCATTGGCGGCATCTTCTGGATGTATTCCGAAGGCCTTCCCAGCCATGAAAGCCTTGCGCAATACACCCCCCCGACCATCAGCCGGATTTACTCGGGTGAGGGACGCATCATCGACGAATTCGCGCAGGAACGCCGCCTGTTCGTGCCGATTGAGGACATTCCCGATCTGGTGCAGCACGCCTTTGTGTCCGCCGAGGACAAGCATTTCTACACTCACAAGGGCTATGATGTCACTGGCATGGTCGCGGCGTTCCGCGATGCGATTGTGTCGCGCGGGTCCAACGTGCGGGGCGCGTCCACCATCACCCAGCAGGTGATGAAAAACTTTCTGCTGGACGGATCGCGCAACGTCGAACGCAAGGTCAAGGAGATCATCCTCGCCTCGCGATTGGAAGAAACCCTGTCCAAGGACAAGATCCTTGAACTTTACCTGAACGAAATTTTCCTTGGTCAGAACTCGTATGGGGTGGCTGCGGCAGCGCAGACCTATTTCAACAAGTCGCTGGAAGACCTGGCCCCGCACGAAGCTGCGATGCTGGCCGCGATGCCGCAAGCGCCCGGCAAGTACAATCCGGTGACTGCGAAAGACCGGGTCACCGAACGGCGCAACTATGTGCTGCGTGAGATGTGGCAGAACGGCTATATCGAAGAGGCAACCTATCTGTCGGAAAAGGAACTGCCGCTGGCCTCGGTCCAGAACGGTGACTATGTGCCCTACCGCGAAAGCCTGCCACCGCGCGACTATTTCACCGATGAAATTCGCCGTCAGTTGTCGGGCACCTTTGGCGAGGAAGAATTCTTTGGTGGCGGTCTGACCATCCGCGCCACCGCAGACCCTGAAATGCAGGCGATTGCGGCCCGCGCCCTGCGCCGTGGGCTTGAGAAATATGACCGCGGTCAAGGCGTTTGGCGCGGCACTGGCAAGGCCATTGCGGTGGACCAACTGGGGGCCGAAGCGGATTGGCGCGCGGCACTGGCAGCCGTCACCGAACTGCCACGCGACGTTGAAGGCTGGAAGGCCGCCGTCGTGCTGGAACTGGGCGAAGACACTGCAAGGCTGGGGATCGAAGGCGCGGTCGAACAAGACCCGATCCTCCCGGCCGAGGATGTGACCTGGGCGCGCAAGCGGCTGGCGGATGGCAAGCTGTCCAAGAAGGCCCGCGTGCCGTCTGACCTGTTGGCGGTGGGCGAAGTGGTGATGGTGCGCGCCTTGACCAGTGACGACGACAGCAGCTTTGTGCGCTGGACCCTGCGGCAGGTCCCCGAGGTGCAGGGCGGCTTCATGGCGATGGATGTCAACACCGGCCGCGTGATCGCGATGCAGGGCGGCTTCAGCTACATGGCGTCGGTGTTCAACCGTGCCACCCAGGCGACGCGTCAACCGGGCTCGTCGTTCAAACCCTTTGTCTATGCGGCGGCCTTGGATTCGGGATTCACCCCCGCCACCATCGTGGTCGACGCGCCGATCGAGATCGAAACCCCGCAAGGCCTTTGGACACCAAAGAACGCCTCAAACAAGTTCTATGGCCCGACGCCGTTGCGCACCGGGATTGAACAGTCGCGCAACCTGATGACCATCCGCATTGCCCAAGAAATCGGCATGGAAACCGTGGCGGGTTATGCAGAAAAGTTCGGTGTCTACAAACCGATGAACCCTTTTCTGGCCAACGCCCTGGGCGCGCAGGAAAGCACCTTGTTCAAGATGGTGGCGGCTTATGCCATGTTCGCCAATGGCGGTGAGCGGGTGGAACCCACGCTGGTGGATCGTGTGCAGGACCGCTTCGGTGCGACCATCTACCGGCATGATCAGCGCAAATGCGAGGATTGCGGGTCACCGCGTCTGGACAAAGGCGCGGGCCTGACGATCACGTCCAACCGCGAGCGGGTGATGGACGCCATCACCGCCTACCAGTTGACCTCGATGATGGAAGGCGTGATCCAGCGCGGTTCCGGAACGGGTGTGAAACTGCCGGTTCCGACGGCGGGCAAGACCGGCACCACTAATGACGCCAAGGACGTGTGGTTCATCGGCTATACATCCACCATCGTGGCTGGTTGCTACATGGGCTTTGATCAGCCACGGTCCTTGGGTGAGGGGGCTTACGGCGGCACCCTATGCGTGCCTATCTTCCAAGAATTCATGAAAGAGGCCGTGAAGAAATTCGGCGGCACCAAGTTCACGGTTCCGCCGGGAGGCTATTTCCAGAAAATAGACCGCTTCAGCGGCGCAAAACTGCCCGACAGCGCCACCGGCGACAATGTCATTTCGGAGTATTTCCGTGAGGGCGAAGAGGTGGTTTTCGGTCTGGACGCGCTTGTGGATGGTGGCTTTACCATGGGGTCCAACCTGCCACTGTTTGCCTATGGCGAAAGCGAGGGCGGCGAGGTGGTCGATACCGTGACGACTTCGGATGGTCAGACCAAATCGGTGCCAAAGAAGGCTGATTTCGGCACGCTGTCTTCTGGTGGTCTGTACTAGCCACCCGCTTGCCGACCGCCGCCCCCCACGATATGACCGCGCCTAAGCCGTTGAAGGAACCATCATGCGTACCGAAACCCAGTACAATGTCGATGCCATTGCCAAATCGCTCAAGCTGGTTGGTCAGCGGATGGATTGGGACACGGCGGCGCATCGGTTGGAAGAGTTCAATGCGATGATCGAGGCGCCCGATCTGTGGAACGATCCAGCCAAGGCGCAAAAGCTGATGCGGGCGCGACAGGGGCTGCTGGACCAGATTTCCACCTACCGGCTGATCGAATCTGGTCTGAACGACAATGTCGAACTGATCGAACTGGGTGAGTCTGAGGGTGACGAGGAAATTGTGACGGAGGCCGAAACCGCTCTGAAGGCCCTGGTCGAACTTGCGGCGGGCAAGGAACTGGAGGCTTTGCTGAACGGCGAGGCCGATGCCAACGACACCTTCTTGGAAATCAACGCAGGCGCGGGCGGCACCGAAAGCTGTGATTGGGCCAGCATGTTGGCGCGGATGTATGTGCGGTGGGCCGAGAAAAAGGGCTACAAGGTCGAATTGCAGTCCGAAAGTGCCGGCGATGAAACCGGCATCAAATCGGCATCTTACAAGATTTCCGGCCTGAACGCCTATGGC
>JBIHZO010000188.1:0-6706 GCA_044231405.1 Cypionkella sp.
GGAACGGCCATCGAATGCACATCGACTTGAAAAGCACCCCTGCTTTCGGCATAACCCAGCCCGCGCACTTCGGCCACGCGCAGGCGCAGTGCGTCCGGGTTGGTTTCGGTGTTGTGCGTGAGCTGCGGAAAAGGCTGCAACAGGGTCGTATTCCGAAAGACTTCGGACTGAAATGCCAAAACGGCCAACCCTGACGATGTTGCATGAAAGGGCAGCGTTTCGGCGTCTTCCATCGTAACCTTGGTGACATGAGCGGCACTGTACGCGAAGGCCAATGTGCGCAGAGAATAGGCCATCAGCATCGACAAATGCGCGGTTTCGCCGGTCTTTTGAGCCAAGGCCTGCAACACTGGCATCGCGGCCTCTCGGGTCGGCACCTGCGCCTCCCGCAGGGCGGCAAGGCGCAGCACCGTTGGGCCAAGCCGGTACTCGCGCCCGGTGCCGATTTGTTCGACAAAGCCGTTCTCGGCCAGTTCGGTCAGCAGGCGAAAGCAGGTGGCTTTGTTGATGTCGGCCAGTCGGGCAAGATCAGACAGGCCGATCAAGGGCCGGGATCTGGTAAAATAATCAAGCAGTTCAAGTGCTTTTGAGACAGTGCCCATCTTGGTTCCATTGAAAGGCGGCAGGCGAGGATGTCGCGCACCTTCATTTCAGTTGACAGAATGTCGCAGACGTTGTCAAATATTTTTGAACCGTCGGTTCAAATAATAAACCGATAGCCGCCGATGAACGGAGGCAGTCAACAGACAGGAAGGGAACGCGAATGACCAATTCTACGAAAGCAGGGGTGCATCATGGCTGAGGCTGGCATTCCATCAAACCAATTGAAGAAGAACTCGCTGGGCGTGGCTGCGATTGCCTTTATGGTGATCTCAGCGGCGGCGCCTTTGACTGGTGCTGCGGGCGGTATCCCGTTGTCCATGCTGCTGGGCAATGGCGCCGGCATTCCAGGAACATTCCTGATCGTCACCGCTATTTTGCTGATGTTTTCAGCCGGTTACGTCGCGATGTCACGGCATGTGAAAAACGCTGGGGCGTTCTACGCCTTCGCCGCGCAGGGGCTCGGCGGCCATGTCGGCGGTGCGGCAGCCCTGATCGCGATGCTGTCTTATAACGCGATGCAGATCGGCCTGATGGGCCTGTTTGGTGCGGCTGCGGCGGGAACGTTTGCCCCCATGGGCATTGATTTGCCGTGGTATTATTGGTCCTTCGGCGCCATCGCCGTGATCGCAGTTCTGGGTTATCGTCAGGTCGACCTGTCGGCTAAGGTGCTGATGGCTTTGGTTGTGTTGGAGTTCGCCATTGTCCTGCTGCTGGATGCGGCGATCCTCGTTAAGGGCGGCGCTTCTGGCCTGAACCTTGCGCCCTTCTCGCCGTCCAATATCTTTTCGGGCACCTGGTCGATTGGCGTGCTGTACTGCTTTGCTGGCTTCATCGGCTTTGAGGCCACCACGATCTACTCGGAAGAAGCGCGCGATCCGCATGTCACAGTGCCGAAAGCAACGATCCTGTCGGTGCTGGCGATCGGCATTTTCTATTCGATCACCTCTTGGCTGATGGTCATGGGAATCGGGGTGGACCAGCTGATGCCAACGCTTGGCGGCGGTATGGACCCGACGACGTTCCTGTTCATGCTGGGTGGGACCTATCTGGGTGATACGATGACCATGATCATGGGCATCCTGTTCGTGACCTCGGTGTTCGCGGCTCTGCTGGCGTTCCACAATGCGATTGCGCGCTATATCTTCGTCACAGGGCGTGAGGGTATTCTTCCGGCCTCGGTCGGTTTTACCCACGCGACCCACATGTCTCCGCACATCGGCTCGGTGATTCAGACCATTCTGGCACTGGTCTTCGTGACGCTGTTTGTGGTGAAAGGCCTCGACCCGGTGCTGAACCTGTTCTCGTGGCTGTCCCAACTGGGTACGTTGGGCGTGTTGGGTCTGATGTCGTTGACCTCGTTCTCGGTGATGGCGTTCTTTGGCCGCGATGCGATGGGTGAAAGCGCGCTGTCGACCAAGGTACTGCCGCTGATTGCCGGTGTGATCATGGCGGTGCTGTTTGTGAAAATCTTCATGGATTTCGGTGCGTTGACCGGGGCAGAGGGCAATCTTTCTTGGATGCTGCCGTCGCTGGTGATCGTGGCGGGCGTGGTTGGCATGTTGCTGGCCGCCAAGCTGAAATCCAGTGATCCGAAGATGTTTGCCGATCTGGGCAAAACAAAAGTCTGATCGAAAATCATCGGGCGGCTGGCAACGGCCGCCCGCTTTTCATGGCTTAGGAGAGCAGCGTGGCCGCGCCAACCCAAGTTGACATTGACCATCTGGCCCAAGCCCCAGTGCCTGCGGGCAAACTGCTGATCAACGGCAATTGGTTGGAGGGTGAGGCAGGAGAGTCTGTGGTCTTGTCGCCCTTGAACGGCCTGCCATTGACGACCCTTGCTGCGGCCTCTGCTGCGGATGTCGGGCGGGCGGTTGCTTCGGCGCGGGCTGCGTTTGAAAGCGGCGTGTGGAGCCGGATGGCCCCCGGCGGGCGCAAGGCAGTGCTGCAGCGGCTGGCCGATCTGATTGACAAGAATAGCCTCGAATTGGCGGTTTTGGGCGTCCGCGACAATGGCACCGACATCGGTATGGCGTTGAAGGCCGAACCCGGATCGGCGGCGGGAACATTTCGCTATTACGCCGAGGCGATTGACAAGCTGTACGGCGAAATCGCCCCGACGGCGGATAATCTGCTGGCGCTGATCCACCGTGAACCTGTGGGCGTGGTCGCGGCGATTGTGCCATGGAACTTCCCGCTGATGATTGGGGCGTGGAAAATTGCGCCTGCGCTGGCGGCCGGCAATTCGATTGTGCTGAAACCGGCTGAGACTGCGTCCCTAACCTTGCTGAAACTAGCCGATCTGGCGTTACAGGCAGGCCTACCGCCGGGTGTCTTCAACGTTGTCACGGGGCCGGGCAGGGTGACGGGTGAGGCTCTGGCGTTGTCGATGGATGTCGATGTCATGGTGTTCACCGGGTCGGGGCCGACCGGGCGGCGATTGCTGGAATACTCCGCCCGCTCAAACCTGAAGCGGTGCTATCTGGAGTTGGGCGGCAAATCCCCCAACGTGGTTTTTGCCGACGCGCCTGATCTGGCGGTCGCTGCCAAGGCGGCCGCCATCGCGATCTTCCGCAACGCCGGGCAGGTCTGTGTGGCCGGGTCGCGGCTACTGGTCGAGGCTTCGATACATGACGAATTCGTCTCTATGCTGGCCGAAGCTGCCGAAAAGATGGTCGTCGGTGATCCTTTGAATCTTGCCACTCAGATTGGGGCGGTGAATTCCGATGTGCAGTTGCAGGGGAACCTTGGTTTTGTCGTAGATGCCGTCAAAGACGGTGGCCAGATCGCGCTGGGTGGCAAGCGGGTCCTGCAGGAAACCGGTGGCTATTTCATGGAGCCGACGGTGGTGACGCAAGTGCGCCCTGAACACCGGCTGTTCCGCGAAGAGGTTTTTGGCCCTATCCTCGCCGTGACGTCGTTCAAAGACGAAGCCGAGGCTTTGCAGCTGGCCAACGCCAGCGATTTTGGTCTTGCCTCGGGACTGTGGACCTCGAACCTGTCGCGAGCGCATCGGATGGTGCGGGGCATTCGCGCGGGTGTCGTGCATGTGAACACCTATGGCGGAGCGGACAACACTGTGCCGCTGGGCGGTGTCAAGCAGTCTGGCAACGGGCATGACAAATCCCTGCACGCGCTGGACAAGTACACTGATCTGAAAACCGCCTGGATTGCGCTGTAACAGAGACTGTTTTGGGGGAACCATGGGCAATCGCATTCTGATCGTTGGCACTTACGACACCAAGGATGATGAGCTGGGGTATATCGCGCAGGTCATTCGTGGTCAGGGTGGTGAGGTGTTGACGATGGATGTGTCAGTGCTGGGTGATCCACGGCTGCCGACAGATTTCTCAAAATATGACGTGGCGGCCGCGGCTGGGTCCAGCATTGCCGAAGCCATGGCCGCCAAGGATGAGAATTTCGCGATGCAAATGATGGCGCGCGGGTCGGCTGTGCTGGCTGCGCAGCTGCATCGCGACAATCGGTTTGATGGGGTTCTGGTGCTGGGCGGATCAATGGGTACCGATCTGGCACTCGATCTATGCGCGGCTTTGCCCTTGGGCGTGCCGAAATATATCGTCTCGACGGTCAGCTTCAGCCCGATGATCCCGCCCGAGCGGCTGGCCGCCGATGTGCAGATGATCCTGTGGGCGGGGGGGCTTTATGGGCTGAACTCGGTGTGCAAAGCGTCTCTGTCACAGGCCGCAGGGGCTGTGTTGGGCGCGGCGCGGGCGGTGGAGGCTCCGGCGCGCGATAAGCCGTTGATCGGAATGACCAGCTTTGGCAAGACTGTCTTGCGCTATATGGTCGCCCTGAAACCGGCGCTGGAGGCGCGGGGGTTTGAAGTGGCGGTGTTTCATGCCACGGGCATGGGGGGTCGGGCGTTCGAAAGCCTTGCCGCCGATGGCACCTTCGCCGCCGTGATGGATTTCGCGCCGCAAGAGGTGGCGAACCATCTTTACGGCTCGGCGATTTCAGCGGGGTCAGATCGTATGACAAATGCCGGGCGGATGGGCATTCCGCAGATGGTGTCCATTGGCTGTTATGATCTGATAGACTTCGTAGGCTGGCAACCTTTGCCGGAACGTTTCGAGGAAACGCCCGCCCATGCCCATAACCGCCTGTTGACCTCGGTCGTGCAAACCCTGGATGAACGCCGGGAAGTGGCCCGCGAAATCTGCGCCAAGCTGTCGAAATCCATGGGCCCGGTCACGTTTTTCTTGCCCACCCAAGGCGGCAACGAATGGGACCGCGCGGGTGGTCCCTTAGCGGATGCTGCAGGTCTGGCGGCGTTCTGTGACGAAATCCGCAAGCAATGCCCCGCCAATGTGTCACTGGTTGAACTGGACGCTCATATCAACGATTCCGCCTTTTCAGAGACTGTTTTGGCGCAGTTTGACGCATGGGTCGCCGGAGGGATTGTTCAAAAAAGCACTTCGCCCCAAAGGCTCAACGGTTTGCTTTCAAAGCCCGGGAAAACGAGCGCGGGATCGGTCAAGCCCATATGTCCGGTCAGCAGTTCGGACAAAACCGTGCGGTAGTCGGTGATCACAGCCAGATCCGCGCCTTCCTCCAGCACCTCGTTGGTCAGACCGGGCAAGCGCCCGACCATCCCCCCCCCTTGGATTGCGGCCCCAGAACCATCATCACATTGCCGCGCCCATGGTCGGTGCCGCCCGCCGAGTTCGCTCGCGGGCGACGGCCAAACTCGGACATTACCACCACAGATACATCTTGCCGCAACTGGCCCAGATCGCGCCAGAATGCCATCACCGATTGTGCAAGCCAGCCCGCGCGCTCTGCAAGCGGTCCGGCTTGGGCCACATGCGTATCCCAGCCGCCAATATCGACGGTGGCCACCCGCAGCCCCAAGTCTTGCTTGATGGCCTGCGCCACGGTCATCAAGGGCGGCGTCAGCGGATTTTCAGGATAAGGCACAGACGGCGCATAGCTGGTCAGAACCTGATCCGCCTCGGACCACAGCCATTCTCCGATCATTTCTGACAGCTGCAGCAACCCATCCAACGGGGCCGAAAGAGGGCCGAGATTGCCGAAACCTGACTGAAGCCGCGCTCGCAAGGCAGGGCAAGCCAGTGACCGGGACCGATCATCAGATCGCCCAAAGCCTCTGCCACGGCGGCATTGGCACCCAAGAGACTGGCAGGTTGCGCCGTGCCTACCGCAAGCGCGGGCATTGGGCCGCCAGGCGCCGCAGCGGCCAACCATCGACTGATCCAGACGGAAGGATCACCGGGCGCTGTGCCGAACAGCCCGCGTTCAATCCGGGCCTCGGCGTCAAAATGGCTGCGTGTGGCTTCG
The DNA here is from genome assembly GCA_044231405.1 of Cypionkella sp. Taxonomy (GTDB): domain Bacteria; phylum Pseudomonadota; class Alphaproteobacteria; order Rhodobacterales; family Rhodobacteraceae; genus Cypionkella. The sequence goes on from JBIHZO010000188.1 coordinate 5,920, forward strand.
GTCGGGCCAGAAGCGTGAATCAAGCTCAGGTCGCCTGCATCGTAGAGATCGGCAAAGGGACTGAACGCGTGATGAAACCGAAAGTCCGCATCGGCCACGTCTTGGGAAATCACTCGCCCTGCCGCATCGCCTTTGCGCAACACCCGCAGGTCTTCACGCCGGGCCGCGATCAAGTTTTCGTCGGACGACGGGCAAACAAGGTTCAGCCCATCGGCCCCACCCCGCAAAAACAGCACAACCAGCATCGGATCGCGCATATGTGCCTCTAACGCAGCAAAAATTGGGGGGTCAGCGCGGCAAAGGCGATGGCCGCTGCGGCAATAGCTTTGCGTTCATCGTTGGAAAGGTCGCTTGCGGCAGCGGCGGGATCAATGCCCATCGCCTCTGCCAATCCGGCAGGTTCAGAGCCGATTTCGCCAGACCAGCGGGGTGGAAATGCCCCGAGTGTTTCACCGTTTTCCGTCTGGCCAAGGTCCAGCGTCGCAACCCCGAACCCGTCGTCATGCCCAACCAGAGCAAAGTCGATCAGGCGGTTCAGGCTGCTGGCCCCTGTCCATTTGTCCAGCGTGTCGGGGTGGCCGGTGGGTGGGCCGTATTCATGCTGCCGCCAACCGGCGCGCATCAGCTGATACTGCTGGCTGTTTTCCGTCCCGGTGATCTTTGCGCCGGTCGCACGGTAAAGCGCTGTCAGAAATTCAAACGGGCGGCGCAGTTTTGCGGGCGGTGTGGACTCAAAGCTGGAATGCGTCACCAGTGCCCGGATCACCTGTGCAATCTGGTCCGGTGC
>JBIHZO010000189.1:0-6698 GCA_044231405.1 Cypionkella sp.
TGATGGCGACAACGGCATCATCGCGGTCGGTGCCGTCACCGCTGAAGGGTTTCGCTCCGCCTATTCAAACAATGGCGATGACCTGACGGTGGTGGCACCTTCAGACGGCACGAGGTGTACAATCGTCGTCGACAAGGCCGGACCGATCTGGCCCCCTGCTTGCGATGCACCACTATGCAGTCGGTGCTGCGTGCGAGTTTGTGTGCTCGCCGCTGGATCTGGTGACGACTGATCTGCCGGGCGTGTTGTGTTTGATGCCATCCCGCTGCACCGATGCCGTGGCGACAGGACTGACCGCCTTCAGGTTGCGCAGTTGTGCGCCCGATTTGCAGCCTTTGAACCGGGCATTCCAGCGGTTTGATCTGTTTCTGACCGGAACCGAGGGCCTTTCTGCCGAAGACGTCGCTGCAGTCCTGTCAACGCGGACTGATCTATCGGGGGCCAAGGTGGAAAAGGTGACACCACTGTCGCCGTTGTGCATCGAACAGGGCCTGCCCATGCCGCCGTCCTTCAGTGTCGCGCTGATTGTGCCGCCATCGGTCTGAAAGCCGGTGCCCAGCTGGCGTGGCTTTGGCGGCAATGCCTAAAATGCCAGCCCTTAAGCACCTGTAAACGCTAAAGCCCTATACCGGGTCTTGGGTGTTGAAACATGGGTGTGGGAATGGCTGGGCAATCAAATGCCGCGCCAGTCATCATCAAGCGCAAGAAGATAATCATAGCTGGCGGTCATCACGGTGGTGCGTGGAAAGTGGCTTATGCTGACTTTGTGACGGCCATGATGGCCTTCTTCATGCTGATGTGGCTGCTGAACGCGACAACGGAAAAGCAACGAAAGGGCATCGCGGATTATTTCAATCCGACGATACCGGTAAACCGAATCTCGGGTGGCGGTGACGGAGCTTTTGGCGGGGATTCGATCTTTTCGGAACAAACCCTGACGAAAAGCGGCACCGGGGCCAGCAATGTGCAATCAGCCGAAGAAAACAAGGCGCGGGGAGATACAGGATCCGCCGAGGCAGAAGCCACAGCAGCGGAACAGGCGGTCATGGCTCAGGTCGAACAGGCTTTGACTGCGCGGGGCGGAGAAAGCATGACAATGGAGCGGTTGCTGCGCCATATTGTCACCCGCGTAACCGATGAGGGCCTGGTCATTGAGGTGTTTGACCTGCCTGAAGTCGCGCTTTTTGCCAAAGACAGTGCCGAACCCATGGGTCAAACCCGCAAAATCGCGGCACTTTTGGCCGAAGTGTTGAGTTTGGCCGAAAACCAGATCGCCGTTAATGGTCATGTGCGTAGTTATCCGATTACCCTGATTGATGATCCGACTTGGGACCTTTCGGCCGCCCGGGCGCAAGCGATGCGGTCCCTTCTGGAGGACTACAATCTTCCGACCAGCCGTATCGCCCGTATCACTGGCAACGCTGATCGCAAACCGGCCACGGCTGACCCGATGTCACTGCGCAACAATCGGCTTGAGATCGTTTTGCTTCGGAAGGATCGCTAGGGAATAGATCAAACTTGAACCGTTAGGCTGATGTTAAGCCGAGTCCTGCAGGTTGGGCCCATCAAAAGGACGAATCTGCAGAAAGGCGCATCTATGACGATATCTTCTTCGCTGAACGCGGGGGTGGCGGGGCTGAATGCCAATGCCAACCGTCTGGCGACCATTTCTGACAACATCGCCAACTCTTCCACCTATGGCTATAAACGGGCTCAGACTGATTTTCACTCGGTGGTGATCAACGGCGACTCGCGCGCCAGTTACTCGGCGGGCGGGGTGCGTGTGTCAAACATGCGGCTGATTGATGATCGTGGACCGCTGATCGCGACGAGCAACCCGACTGATCTTGCGATTGACGGACGGGGATTCTTGCCTGTGACAACTGTGGGCGCACTGGGTGGGGCAGACACGTCTTATCCAATCTCGTTGGTCACGACCGGATCTTTCCGTCCTGATGCCGAAGGGGTTCTGCGTACCGATACCGGTTTGGTCCTGATGGGGTGGCCAGCCAATCCCGACGGGTCGTTAGGGATATATCCGCGTGACACGATGGCGGCGTTGGAACCAGTGCGAGTCAATGCAAACCAATATATCGGCAATCCGACCTCTGAAATGCGTCTTGGTGTCAATCTGCCCGCATCTTCCAGTGCGGCTGGCGCAACCGGTGACCCATTTGATTTGTCGGTCGAGTACTTCGGCAACCTTGGCACTTCGGAATCTCTCGATTTCACGTTCTCGCCGAATGTTCCCGCTACTGGGGCGTCGAACAGTTGGACGATGTTGATCAAAGACAGTGCCTCCGGTGGCGCAGTTGTTGGCCAGTACAATCTGACATTCAATCCAAGCCAGGTTGCGGGGGGCACATTGGCGACCATCACGCCGGTTTCAGGCGGGGCCTTCGATCCGGCAACCGGCCAAATCGCTTTGGCTGTCGGTGGCGGCAACATTCAACTTGAGCTGGGGAAACCTGGTCAGCCCAATGGCATGACACAGCTCTCCGGCACTTTTGCCCCGGTGGCGATCAGCAAGAACGGTTCCCCCGTGGCCAGCTTGACGTCGGTTGAGGTTGATGAGAAGGGTCATCTCTCTGCCGTCTATGATCAGGGATTCACCCGCCGGATTTATCAACTGCCGGTCATTGATGTGCCAAACCCGAACGGGCTTATGGCGCAAAACAACCAGACTTATCAAATCTCACCGGCCTCTGGTCCATTCTATCTTTGGAACGCCGGCGATGGTCCGACAGGGTCAGTTGTCGGCTTTTCACGGGAGGAATCTTCGACGGATGTCGCGGCTGAACTGACCCAATTGATCCAGACCCAACGCGCTTATTCCTCCAACGCCAAGGTTATCCAGACCGCGGAGTTGTCCTTCGCGCTGGCAACCGATTTGCCGGTCGAAATCTCGGACTGGGTCTTGTTCATGTTGTTGTTGATGTTTTTCATGGTCTGCAAGGCAACCATGGCACTGTTGTTGGTCATAATTGACGACATGTCTTTTCCTTCACGATATGCCGATGCTTTGCGCGGCATGTTTGGGCCGCCCTTTCGGGTTGGGCATGTGGCCATTCTGTCCGTTGTGCCGGGGTTCGGGCCGGTCACGCCAACCCGTCATGGGCTGCATCGCTATCAAGGCACGCGAAGTTCTAACGCTTTGCTAATCACCAAGGTCACAATGCTTGGCATTTGAGGCAAAGCTTAGAGGCGACGCGTCACGGGCCCCGGCGCAGCATATTCGGCCCGCTTGCCCCCACCGGTATATGTCATCAATCCTGAGGCATTCTGTCGTAACTCGGTCAACCGACGTTGCGCCGCACGCACACCTCGTCCGGCGGCCTGCAAACAAGCGGCGTTGCGCTCTGCCTTACGCGAAATGCGCTGCAGCAAGGCCACATTCGGCCGTTCAAGCCCTGCAAAACTGGCTTCAAGCAGCGGCGTCAACTCCACCAGTTTCGGAAAGTCGGCGACGAGAATCGCCGCATACAACTGGTCCAGCAGGTGCTCGATTGAGTCATTTAGCATGATCAGCCCTTTCTGTCAGCGCGCGAAACAGCTGTTCCGCCAGCCCGATGCCGCCTTTTTCCACCATCTGTTTCGCTTGTTCCTGTCGCAGGAAAGAAGCGAACTGATCCTCGCCGGCGCCACCCCCAAAGGCGTCCCGCGCATCCCCCATGCCTGCGTGCCCCAGCATTTCGGACAGAAAGCTGGCCTCAAGTGCCTTGGCCTGCTGCATCAAGGCGGCGTCGCGGGGCAAATGCGTTACCCCTGTTGAAAATATCTGCATGATCCACTCCTGAATTGCGTAGATTCTTCAATTATGCGCTGTGGCGGTAAACAAGCAGTAACCAGTTGCAGCAATAGTTGACCTCGCTCTGGCAGCAGGCCGGGTAGATTCGAGGCCAGATGATTTCTTTGCCGCAGCACTTCTTGGCCCTGTCGGGTGTTGTGCCATTGCCGATCGAACCTGATCCGGAGGTGAGCGCACCTGAGGCTGACGGCTTTGCGCTGTTGATGGAGCCTCCGGCCGAGTTGGCCAACGATCTGGCGGCGATGACGCTGACACCGCCGCAGATGCCTTGGCCCCAACCTGCGACCGCGCCCTTTGCAGAGGACCTGAAACCGTCCTCCGTCGCGCCGGTCGAACCAGATCAGCCCGTTCAAATGCCATCGGAACTTGTCGAAGTCATGCCTGAAGGTGTGCGACAGTCATTGCTTGGGGCCGTGCCGGCAAAATTGGAGTTTGCAGTGCCTTTTGTGCACCCCTCCGAACCTCAAGACCGAACGCAACCTGCTGCACCCGGATCCGACACACTGGCTTTGATGGTCGATGGCCATGCGGAACCATCCAGAGGGCAGTTTGAGGCAGCAGAACTGAGCCCGAGTATGGGCAAAGCAAACTTTGGTGAGAATGCCTTCCTGACCCGTCTCGAGACGAAAGTCGAACCATTCGCGCCAAACTTGACCGTGCTGTCGATGGCGGCAAAATCAGCGCAGGCTGCGTCTCCAAGTGCGACAATGGATGTTATTGTTGCCACGCCACCCGTACCGAAAGTGTCGACAGCACAGATTATCAGACAAGATCAGATATTTGTCGGGGCGTTGCAAACACCTGCGACGCTTGATCGCGGCGCTTTGCCAGCGCCCACCAATGCGACTGTTGCCAAAACAGTGATGTCCACGCTTGAGGGCAAGTCCCTGGACGTGCCTGCGCCACCTGATCCGCAAATCATTGTCCTGTCCGGGGCAGATCGTCCGCCAGCGGCACCGCAGATCGCGCCAGTACCCTTGCCTGCCTCGATCCCCGCGACATTGCTTGCACATGCACCTGAGGCCGCAGTTGGTCCGGTTGAGATTGTGCTCGATCCGAAGGACTTGGGTAAAATCCGGTTCGAAATCCATCAGCAGGGTGATCACGTGAAGGTGGTTCTGGCAGTCGAACGACCAGAGACGCTCGATTTGCTGCGGCGCCATGCCGATCAGTTGATACAGGAGTTTCGCGCGGCGGGCTTTGCCGGAGCGTCGCTTGGTTTCGGCCATTGGGGTGGTCATCGCGGCGGCACATCAAGCCAAGCCGCTGTTGCAGAGCCTGATTCGCAGCCCACCGAAAAACCAATACCGATGCAGCAGCCCAGCCCAAGCCGCACCTTCGGCCCGCAGCAGGGCCTGAACCTTCGCCTTTAGAAAGGACAATAGTTTGGAAACCACCGCTCTGGCCGCTGCCACTACCAAGCCAATCGCCCCCCCGAAAGCCCCGATCAGTTCGGATTTCAACACCTTTCTGAAAATGCTGACCACGCAGATGCAGAACCAAGATCCATTGAACCCGATCGATTCGGCCGATTATGCTGTGCAGTTGGCGACGTTTTCGGGAGTAGAGCAGCAGACAAAAACCAATCAGTTGCTGGACAGCCTGATCGCTCAGTTCGGCGTGATGGGCATGTCCCAACTGGCCGCTTGGGTTGGGCAAGAGGCGCGTGCTGCGGGTCCGGTCTGGAAGGGCGATGATCCTGTGACACTGTCCTATCCCGGCAATGCGCATGCGGATCGCGCGGTGCTGTTGGTGAAGAATCAGGCGGGTGATCTGATGACCCGCGAAGATCTGCCACTCGGCGGTGGCCCCTATCAATGGCTGGGCGGCGATGTCGGTGGCAACCCGTTACCAAAGGGTCTGTATAACCTCAGCGTGGAAAACTACCGCGATGGGGAACAGCTTGGCGAACCCGCAGAGGTAGAGGCTTATGCCCAAATTCTTGAAGCGCGTGGTGGGCCATCGGGCACCACCTTGGTTCTGGAGGGTGGCGTAGAAGTGGCCGCGACCGAAATCACCGCCCTTCGCATGCCGTGATCACAACACTTTGCCCAGCCAAATCCCCAGTCCGAAAATGACAGCGAACAAAACCGCCATTCGCATGCCGAAAGGCCGGGCACGGGTGTCCACAGGCGGCGGCACCTCGGCCTGACGGATCAGCGCAGCTTCGACCATCCTGGGCAAGCGCGGCCCAAATCGGCCCAAAATTCGCACCGTCTTCGTCAAATCACGCAACAAGGCCATCGGGCCCAGATTGCGGGCGACGTAAGATTCGACCACCGGCTTTGCCACCTGCCAGATGTTGATATGCGGGTCCAGCCCGCGTGCCACGCCCTCGACCACCACCATGGTGCGCTGCAACAAGATGAGTTCAGTCCGTGTTTCCATCCCGAACCTCTCGGTCACTTCAAAGAGATAAGACAGCAGACGTGCCATCGACACGCGCGTGGCATCCAATCCGAAAATCGGCTCGCCCACCGCCCGCAATGCGCGGGCAAACTCGTCAATGTCGCGGTCCGGCGGCACATATCCGGCTTCAAAATGCACCTCGGCGACGCGGCGGTAATCCTTGGCAATAAAGCCCATCAAGATCTCGGCGTAAACCCGGCGGGTGTATTCGTCTATCCGACCCATGATGCCGAAATCATAGGCAATCAGGTTGCCGTTGGCGGCGACCTTCAGATTGCCCTGATGCATGTCGCCATGGAAAAAACCGTCCCGCAGGGCATGGGACAGGAACAGTTGCAACACTCGCGCGGCCAATGCCCGGCGATCCAAACCCGCCGCATCAATGGCTGCATTGTCGGCCAGATTGATCCCTTCGGCCCAATCCAGCGTCATCACAGAGCGGCCAGACAGGTCCCACAAAATCTTGGGCACCTGAAAACCG
>JBIHZO010000190.1:0-6670 GCA_044231405.1 Cypionkella sp.
CATTGAGCGGCCAGACCCCGACACATCAAACGCAAAACGCCCGCAGCTTTCGCTACGGGCGTATAGGCAAACCTGTGGATGGCTTAGCGACGCAGGCCCAGACGACCGATCAGGGTCGTGTAGCGTGCTTCGTCTTTGCTCTTCAGATAGTCCAGCAGCTTGCGGCGCTGTGCGACCATCATCAACAGACCACGACGCGAGTGGTTGTCTTTCTTGTGGCTTTTGAAGTGTTCGGTCAGCGTCGCAATGCGCGACGACAGAATCGCAACCTGAACCTCCGGCGAGCCGGTGTCATGCTCTTTGGTGGCATATTCTGAGATAAGTTTGGCTTTGAGTTCGACAGTGATCGACATCGAAATCTCCTGTTAAGAGGGTGATGGCACAAGCCGGGATGTCGTCCAGCAAGGCCTTTGGTACTGCCAAAACAAGACAGATGGGGGCGTATAGGGGGAATCGGTGCAAAAGGGAAGCGCAAACACGGCAAAGTTAGCGCGCAGTTAACCATGGATACAGATTGCAGACGCCGGTGCTTTTGCAGATAGGCGGTTCGTGCTAGGGTGAAACAAGAATTTCCCTGTAACAGCAGGGCATTGCGGTCAGAAATGGTTAACAGCGCGCTCCAATCCGGGCGGGCCAATGTGCCGGAGGTTGTGTCAGTGCTGGGTTTGATCGGTCTTTTGGGCGCGTTGCTTGCTGGCATGGTGGCAGATACGGTCATGAGCCCCAACGAAGACGGGGATGAAACCGATGTCCCTGATGAAGATGGCGCTGACCCTCAGGACACAGGCGAAGTTGTCAACATTTTCGGCATGCTCTCGGTGGTCGAAGCTGGAGCGGTTTCTGCCGACGGCGCGATGGAACGCAACGACGGCATGCCTCAGTCAAGTGATGGCGATCCGGAAACCGAAGCGGCGCAGGACCTGGCGGGCGGCGACGGGGCCGATAACCTGAGCGGTGCGGGTGGCGATGATCGGGTCAGTGGCGGCGGCGGCGATGATTTGCTGGGCGGTCGCGCGGGCGATGACTGGATCAGTGGCGATGACGGTGATGATTATCTGACAGGCGCTTTGGGCGATGACAGTCTGGACGGTGGCGCTGGCGATGACAGCCTTCACGGCGAAGACGGCAGTGATGTTTTGACAGGCGCAGAAGGCAATGATGCGCTTTACGGTCATGAAGGTGATGATGACCTTGCAGGCGACGCGGGCAACGACAGTCTGGCAGGCGGTGCTGGCTTTGACAGCCTTCAAGGCGGCAAGGGCGATGACGAATTGTCAGGCGGCTCTGGTCGCGACTTGCTGAGTGGTGGGTTCGGCTCCGATACGCTGGAAGGTGGCGCGGGCAGCGACACCATCTGGGGTCAGCAGCCCGGTGAAGCTGACGACAGTCTCGATTTCTTGAACGGCGGCACCGGCGGCGACCTGCTGATGCTGGGCGCGGGCGACTATGGCAACGGCGGCGGCGGAGCCGATGTGTTTGGCCTTTTGGAAGTGGCGGCGGGTGATCCACCAATGCAGATCACGGATTTTGATCCGACGGCGGATTCATTGGTGGTGCTGTATGACCCGGTTTTGCATCCCGATCCGCAACTTTCGGTTCAGTCTGATGCAAGCGGAGCGGCAACTCTGTTGCTGGATGGTGTGGCGCTGGCCAGCCTGACCAATGGCGCTGCGCTTGATTTGGGGGCGATTACTTTGCGCGCCGCCTGATCTGCGCGTGTCACAAGGTACGGCTACACCCAAATTTCCGGCTGCACCGCGTAGCTGGTGTAAAGCGGATGCTTGGGAGCTCCGCCCATGGTCAGTCCCAAATGAAACAAGTGCTGCCCCGTTGTGCGCAGAAGCGCTTCAACCGCCACCCCACGCGCCAGATGCGCACCGTGACTGCCCCAAGCGCAAATGACCTGATCCGCCCAAAGCGCGCTTTCGGCGATGACGGCATCGTTTTCCGGCCCAATCGGATCGGCCTGCGCCCGCATCACGCGTGGATCGGTGGCACGGTAGGCAAAAATGTTTGTCACTCGGAACGCGCCAAACCCCAACACCCGCGACCGGCGCTCGCAGCGTTCCACCGTGGGATCGTTCTGAAACTCGGTGGCCGTTGACGGGTTCAGCATGACAAACAACGCCTTCGGCCCGGTGGCATCCCAAGTACGCGTCAGTTGATACCGATAGTCTTCGCAATCAGAATAGACCGCAACACTGGCAGCGTCAGCTTTCTGAAAATGGCGGCTTATCATGGCTTAACCTCGCAATTTCAGCACCATATCGCGATGCAAAATGCCAGCATCCAGATACTCTGGCCCCACGCCTTCAAAGCCCAAGGCCGCATAAAACCCCAAGGCGTGAGTCTGTGCGCCCAGCTTCACCGTTGCTATCTCTGGCATATCCTGAAACCGGCCCACCGCTGCCCGGATCAGGGCCGCACCAATCCCCGCGCCCCGCACCGGAGCCAGCACGCAAACCCGACCGATCTTGCCCTGATCGGCTTTGACCAACAGCCGCGCGCTCCCGACCGCCGTCCCGTCCAGCTCTGCCAACAGATGAATGGCGGCATCATCCTGATCATCAACCTCATCCGCCTCGGCCACGCCCTGTTCTACGATGAACACCGTGCGTCGCAATTGACGGCACAGGGCAATATCGCGGGTTTCTGAAATTATCAGGCTCACGCGAAGTAATCCTGCAAAATGCGGGTATAGATGGATTTCAGCGCATGAATTTGCGCCACCTCTACCCGCTCATCGACCTGATGCATGGTCCGGCCGACCAAGCCGAATTCGACTACGGGGCAGTGATCCTTGACAAACCGCGCGTCTGAAGTCCCTCCCGAGGTTGACGGCTCCGGCACCCGCCCGGTTTCCGCCTGCACCGCCCGCGCGATCAGAGCCGAAAACTCTCCGGGCGGCGTCAGAAAGCTCTCACCCGAAATTGTCACCCGCAGGTCAATCTTCACCCCGGTTTCCCGCTGTACCGCCGATGCCTGATCCTGAAGCCAAGACGTGATCGACGCCCCCGAATGGGCATCGTTGAAGCGGATGTTCACGGTGGCGCTGCCCTTGGCCGGAATCACATTATTGGCCGGATTGCCGCAATCAATCGTGGTGATGGCCAGAGTGGAGGCATCAAAATGCGCGGTTCCCGCATCCAACGGCTGCGCCTCCAAACGGGCCAACAGGGCCACCAAGGCGCTGAGCGGGTTTTTGGCGCGGTGCGGATAGGCCGAATGGCCCTGCACTCCGGTTGCCGAAACATAGGCGGTCATCGACCCACGCCGCCCGATTTTCATCATCTCGCCCATGACGTTCGGGCAGGTCGGCTCGCCCACAAGGCAATGCGTCATCCGCTCGCCTTGCTCTGCCATCCAGTCCAAAAGAGCCACGGTGCCATCCAGCGCCTCGGCTTCTTCATCGCCGGTGATGGCCAGGATGACCGCGCCATCGGGCGGAGTCTGGCGCACGAAATCAATGGCAGCGGCGGCAAAGGCGGCCACACCGGATTTCATGTCAGTGGCCCCGCGCCCATACATGAAGCCGTCCACCACCTCGGCCCCAAAGGGATCATGGGTCCAGGCCGCCATATCTCCCACGGGAACCACATCAGTGTGGCCATTGAAACCAAAGGATTTATTTGCTCCCCGCGTGCCCCAACGTGCGTAAAGATTGGCAATGCCACCGCGATCCACACGGGTGCAGCTGAATCCTGCCTGTGACAGCAGCGCCTGTAACAACTCCATCGCCCCTCCTTCGGCCGGAGTGACCGAAGGGCAGCGGATCAAATCAGCGGTCAGTTGCACGGGGTCTGTGGCGGTGTGGCGGTTCATTCGGGCGGCCTCTGCGCAGGAAACTGTCGCGCCACCGTTACCCATTCACCCTCCTTATCGCAACAGGGCGCTGTTGCGCGCGCGCCACCCTTGGCAACACGTTTCGATTGCAACGGATTTTGCCGTGACAAACACTGGCTGGGTGCCTAACCCTGTCTGCAAGAACGGTCCGGGGCTTGGACACTTGGCGCAGGCCCACAAGGACGCGGAGACAGGCATGGCGAATGCGCCCCTAGTGGTCGACCCCAGAGACGCCTTGGCGTGGGGGCAGAGGCATGCGCCGGACCCCGCCGACCATTGGATCGCGCTGTCTGATCGCGGCTTGTTGGACAGTGGGCAACCACAAACGGGTTTGCTGGACGCAGGGCTGTTCGTGGTGGAGCTGACGCTGCCCCTGCAAACGGCCAGCGTTTTGCTGAACCATCAAGCTGATGACGGCTGGGCGCGGACCTTTGCCGTGTTCCACGATCAGGCTGCGGGTCTGGTGATCTTGCACCGACAGGGCAAAGTTGTGCGTCGTCATGTTTTACCGGGGCCATTGCCACAAGGGCGTGGCACCGGACGGCTGTCGTTCCGCTTTGACGCCCCGGCACGGACATGGTGCCTGACGTTTGAACTTCTGGGCAGCGATCCGCCACAGCAGGTGACGGCGAAAGGGACGAACCCCTTGCCGATGCAACTGATTGATGTGCAAGCGCTTTGCACCCAGATGCGCCGTGACGGCCCAGTGCTGTGGTTCGGGCTGACGCGCGGGGCGCCGCCGCCGAATGCCGCACCTTGGATCGGTTTGCGCACCCCAGTGGAAACCAGCCTTGGCCCGGTGGCTGCGGGCAATCTGCACCCGGGTGCGATGATCATGACCGCCGATCACGGCCCCCTGCCCCTGCACGCGCTGCGCCGGTTTGAATTGCCGTCGCGCGGGTCCTTTGCCCCGGTGCTGCTGCGCTCACCGTTCTTTGGACAGCGGCAGGATTTGCTGGTGTCGGCGGATCAGTTGATCACTGTTTCCGGGGCAGAAGCCGAGTATCTGTTCGGCGAGGATGCAGTTCTGATGCGCGCCGGTGATCTGGTGGATGGACGCACGGCGCTGTCTGATCAACGCCGCGCGGTCACGGGGTCGGTTGAACTTGATCTGGGGCGACCCGCGCTGATCGAGGCGGACAATTGCCTTTTGGCCTGTGGCTACACCGAAGCAGAGTCCGGCCTGCGCTGTCTGCACAGCTATGAGGTGCTGACCCTGATGGCCCTTCTGGGCCGCAGCGCCCGGCGCAGCGCCTGAGTCAAAGCGTTTTGCCGGGCAGTACTTGCCTTGGAGATACTTCAATCTGCATCAAACCAAAGAGCATCGGCCCTAGTCGAAAAACGGTGTCATCTGGGCCACCACGACCGAGTTTTCCGCCAGCGCCCGCGCCATCAGCGCGCGTTCGTCATCGTCAATCTCATCGCCCGATTCAAGACGTTCGTCCAGCGTGCCATAGCCCGACACATCCAGCGGGGCCATATCGGCCTGCTTCAGGATCGCCACGGTTTCGCGCACGGCCTCTGCCTCATCCACACCGCTGGCATAGCACATCAGTGCCGCGCCGGTGGCCTTGTCAGGCAGTCCATCGCCCGGTTTGCGGCCCACTTCGACCACCAGCGTATAGACCTGCTGTTTGCTTGTGTTCGTCATGCCGACCTCCTCGCGCGTTACCGCAGGCTTCGCCCGGAACCTATGTCAGCGCAAGCCCCAACGTTTGCAGGTTGTGGCGGCACTTGGGCTACCTTACGTTTCACCAAAGCCTGAAAGGTCTGTCATGCGCGTTCTGTTGGCCCTGTTGTTCCCTGCCCTGCTGTCCGGCTGCATCGACGCCGATGTGACCATTGCCTTCACCTCTGAAACCGAAGTGACGACCACGGGTGAAATGCAGATGGGGCGTGAACTGTTTGACATGCTGGGCAAATCTGCCGAGACCGCCTGCCACGGTGGCCAAGGCAGGTTGACCGATACCGGCTTCACCTGCACCCAGACGAAAACCATGACGGTTGAGGAACTGCTGGCCCAAGCCCCGCGCACCAATCAAGGCACGCCGGACGATCTTGCCGCCGCCGCCAACATCACGCGTCTGCAGAACGGAAACATTCAGGTTATCTTGGATTTTTCCGAATTGATGAAAGGTCAGCAGGGCGCGGAAGAGTTGAAGGGTCTGGCCAAAATGATGAAGGCCGCCGTGGCTGGGCACAGCTTTACCTTCAACATCAGCGGCCCGGAAATCGTGTCCACCACCGGAACCCTGTCCGAAGACGGGCTGACCGCCACCAAGATCATCCCGATTGCCACGTTTCTGGATGCCAAACCCGATTTTGGCCCTGCCTTTGTGACCGAGGTCGGGTTGACCGGATCATGCTTCCTTTGGGTGTTCTGCTAAACCGCCACAAAGGCATCGCGGGCAGGATCATACTGCTCTAGCCCGCCTTCGCCGGTGTTCGTCCACAGCCCGTGAATGGTCAGACGGTCATCGGCCACAGCGTCGCGGACGAACGGAAAGCTCATCAGGTTTTCAAGGCTGACCAACACCGCCTGCTTCTCCAACGCAGGCAGGATGGCATCCGCTGCCATGCCTTCAACGCGCAGGTAGCCCGGCCGAAGGATGTCCATCCAGCGGCCGACAAAGCTGGTTTTCTCTAGCAATTCCGGTGCCTTACCGCAGCACATATCGTGACAGCCCTTAACGCCACCGCAATTGGAATGGCCCAGAACCACAATATGCGCCACGCCCAAACCAGTGACCGCATATTCCACCGCTGCCGAAGTGCCGTGGTATTCGCCGTCGGGATTGTAGGGCGGCACAAGGTTGGCGACATTGCG
>JBIHZO010000191.1:0-6625 GCA_044231405.1 Cypionkella sp.
CGGCAGCGCCCCTCTGGCCTATGCCGAACTTTGCGTCACCTCGAATTTCACCTTCCTCACCGGGGCCTCGCACCCCGAAGAACTGGTCACGCGCGCCGCTGAACTGGGGCTTGCGGCCATCGCCATCACCGACCGCAATTCGCTGGCCGGGGTGGTGCGGGCCTATTCGGCATTGAAAGAACTGACCCGCATGCAGGCCGAGGCCCGGACGGAGGCCGCGCAGGACGGCCCCAAAATCCGCTCGCAGCAGGTCACCGACCATTCCAGCCGCCAGACCGTGCCGCATTTTTCCGCCGGCACCGATGCGCCAAACCTGACCGATGCACCCCTGCCCAAACTGATCGCGGGGTCGCGGCTGGTGCTGACCGATAGCGCCGTCGAATGGCTGGCACTGCCCACCGATCTGCCCGCCTGGTCGCGGTTGACCCGGCTGCTGAGCATCGGCAAACGCCGCGCGCCCAAGGGCGAGTGTCATTTGCAACGCGCCGATCTGTTGGAATGGGGTCAGGGCATGATTCTGATCGCGCTGCCGCCCGACCCGATGCAGGATGCCAGCCCCAAACCCACCCGCGCCGATCTGCTCGCCGTGGTGCGCCGCTTTCCGGGTCAGTGCTTTCTGGGCGCAGCCCCACGCTATGACGGCCGCGATCAGGCGCGTCTGGACCGTCTTGCGCTGCAGGCCCAAGGCGCGAACCTGCCGATGGTGGCGGTGGGCGACGTGCTGATGCACCGCTCTGCCCGCAGGCCTCTGGCCGATGTGCTGACCTGCCTGCGCATCGGTTGCACCATTGACAACATCGGCACCCAAAGGTTGGCCAATGGTGAACGCCGCCTGAAATCGGGCGCGGAAATGGCGCGGCTGTTCCACCGCCACCCCGCCGCTTTGCGCCGCACCGTGGAAATAGCCGACCGCTGCGCCTTCCGGCTGAACGATCTGCGCTATCAGTACCCGGATGAGGCGCAGGACGGCGAACCCGCGCATCACCGCCTTGAACGCCTGACCCGCGAAGGGCTGCTCTGGCGCTATCCGGCTGGCCCGCCGCCCAAGATCGTGCATCGCGTGGAAAAGGAACTGACCCTGATCCGCGAGGTGGACTACGCGCCTTATTTCCTGACCGTGCATGATATCGTGCAATTCGCCCGTTCCCGCGGCATCCTGTGCCAAGGGCGCGGGTCTGCGGCCAATTCGGTGGTCTGCTACCTTTTGGGCATCACCGAGGTGCCCCCCGAATCCATCACCCTGATCTTTGAGAGGTTCATCAGCAAGGAACGCGGAGAGCCGCCGGACATCGACGTCGATTTCGAACATGAGCGCCGCGAAGAGGTGATTCAGTGGATATATGAACGTTATGGCCGCGAACGCGCGGGGCTGACAGCGGTGGTGATCCATTTTCGCAGTCGCGCGGCCATCCGCGAGGTCGGCAAGGTCATGGGCCTGTCCCAAGATGTGATCGCGCGGCTGTCGGGGCAGATCTGGGGCTGGTCTTCTGCCGCCCCCAATGAAGACCGGATGCGCGATGCGGGGCTGGACCCCACCGACAACCGCATGATTTTGGCTGCGAAACTGATCGCGGAAATCATCGGCTTTCCGCGCCATCTGTCCCAGCACGTCGGCGGTTTCGTGATCACCCATGGCCGGCTGGATGAACTTTGCCCGATTGAGAATGCCGCGATGGAAGATCGCACCATCATCGAATGGGACAAGGACGACATTGATGCGCTGGGTCTGCTCAAGGTCGATATTCTGGCGCTGGGGATGCTGACTGCCATCCGCAAGGCGTTCACCCTGCTGGCCAATCACCGGGGGCAGCGGTTGACGCTGGCGAATGTGCCGCCTGAAGACCCGCCGATCTATGACATGCTGTGCCGCGCCGATGCGATTGGGGTGTTTCAGGTCGAAAGCCGGGCGCAACTGAACTTTCTGCCCCGGATGCGTCCGCGCAAATTCTACGATCTGGTGTGCGAGGTGGCCATCGTGCGCCCCGGCCCGATCCAAGGTGGCATGGTGCATCCCTTCATCAACCGCCGCATGGGGCGCGAGCCGGTCGAAGACCTTGGCCCGGCACTGATGGAGGTGTTGGCGCGCACTTATGGCGTGCCATTGTTTCAGGAACAGGCGATGCAGATTGCGGTGGTGGCGGCAGGATTCACGCCTTCGGAAGCCGACCGGCTGCGGCGATCTTTGGCCACTTTCAAACGCATGGGCACCATCGGCGGTTTCCGCGACCGCTTCGTTTCCGGCATGCTGGCCCGCGGCTACGATGCCGATTTTGCCACCCGCTGCTTTGCGCAGATCGAAGGGTTTGGCAGCTATGGCTTTCCTGAATCCCACGCGGCCAGCTTTGCGCGGCTGGTTTATATCTCGGCATGGCTGAAATGCCACCATCAGGCGGTGTTCACCTGCGCGTTGCTGAACAGCCAGCCGATGGGATTTTATGCCCCGGCACAACTGGTGCGCGATGCCCGCGATCATGGGGTCGAGGTGCGGGCGATTTCGGTCAACCATTCACAGTGGGATTGCACGCTGGAAACCCGCACCGATGGCGGGTTGGCGCTGCGACTGGGGTTTCGGCAGATCAAGGGCCTGCGCGAGGAGGATGCGTCGTGGATCGTGGCCGCCCGCGGCAACGGTTATCCCGATGTCGAAAGCCTGTGGCGGCGTGCGGGTGTGCATCCCGACACGCTGGAGCGGTTGGCGGAAGGCGATGCGTTTGCCGCCCTTGGCCTGACCCGTCGCGATGCGCTTTGGGCGGCCAAGGCGCTGAAGGCCCCGGCCCCTTTGCCGCTGTTTGGCCCGGATGGCGAGGGGAGTATGGAACCCGCCGTCAACCTGCCGCAAATGACCTTGGGCCAAGAAGTGATCGAGGATTACCTGTCGCTGCGCCTGTCCTTGCGGGCGCATCCGATGGAACTGCTGCGCCCGCGCCTGCCCGAAAGCCTGCCCCACAACCGGCTGTCGCAAGCCAAGGGCCGCGTGTCGGTCACCGGCCTTGTCATCACCCGCCAACGCCCCGGCACGGCGGCGGGCGTGATTTTCCTGACGTTGGAGGATGAAACCGGCACCGCCAATGTGATCGTGTGGAAACAGGTCTATGAGACATTCCGCAAAGCCGTGATCGCGGGCCGTCTGGTGCGGGTGACGGGGCGGGTGCAGCGCGATGGCCCCACCACCCACCTGATCGCAGAGATCGTCGAGGATGTCTCGCCCCTGCTGGCGACGCTGGGCCGCCCCATGATCATCGACTCCAATGATGGCCGCGCCGATGAAACCAAACGCCCCGTGGTCAGCCGAGGGAAAACTGCGGCGCATCACCCGCGTGAGCAGGCCAAAAAGCTGTTCCCCAGCCGGGACTTCCATTGATGTTTCCGGCTGTGAACAACGGACACATGATCGGGTCAACGCGAACTCTTGCTGGATGGTAAAGACGGGACAAGCCCTGACCCGGCAGGCGCAGCCTCTTGGCAGTGGTGTTTGATTTGATATGCGGCGCAGCGGTCGGCATTCTGCTTGCCGGCGCTAACGCTTGAATTTGCGCAAAGTCAGCTTTGCCCGCGCTTTTTGGTCCGGTTGTGTCGGGAATGATCTTTGCAAATGTCGCTGCACGGCTGGCTGTCGCCAATGCGGCAAACATGGACCATGTTGTGGGCGATGCCGACGTACACCCTGAACCTGATGAGCGATTGGGGCGGATTGATCTTCGGGGCGACGGCATGGCTGGCCTTGTTCCGCATCTGGGTCGGCGCCGGGACCCCCGACTGGCTGTTGGACCTGACCGGCGAACGCGACCAGCCGCCCGTGTCAACCGCTGCTGTTCATACTCCGTTTCTGAAAGCCCCAATCCGGCGTTCTTGGTGGCCATATCTTCAAAGGCATCACGGCGTTGCCGCTGGCTTTGATCGACACTATGGCCCCCTGCCAGAAAATGCTTTCGGCGCTTTCACGGGCAAAGGCGCACAAGACGGACAGCCCCTGATCCACCGCCGCTTCGAATTCTGTGGCCATGTCAGCGGGGCCAACAGCTGTTGCCCAACATCACCCCGGTCAGTTTCAGGCTGGCACGGATTGTGATGACAATGAAAGACACACTGTTGTTGTAAGCGGCGTGTTGGTCGGGAGTATCCTGACTGGCAAAAGCAGCGATGGAGGCAAGGCGAGCGACAAGCGTCGATCTGCACATCACAGATCCGCCACGAAACGATATCCGTTGTCAGCCTTCTCGGCCCAGGCGATGCCAACGCCCGGCAAGTGACAGCCGCTGATGAGGGGCCTATTGGCGGCCACCACAATTGCCATGCCTTGCAGCCGGGCTTAAACCGGCAACCTCGCAGGCCAGATGGCCCGGCCCGTAACCTTGGGTCAGGTGCGCCATGGTGCCCGGCATATGTTCGCCACCCTGAGCCAACAGCCGAATGGTTTTCGGCGACTGCCAACGGGAGGCGATGCGGGCCGTTGGCAGAGGTGGGGCATACATGATCGGTGGAGGCGTGGCGGTGGAACTGGCTGCGGCAGAGTCCTTTGTCGGGACGACACGGCCGCCTGTGGCCAGCCCGAAGGCGGCATCGCTCTTCGGTTGGCTCGGTGAAAGGCCTGCGGCAAGTTGGCGGTGCTGATGGGCATCGGCGGCGTCGTTGCGACAGGCCGTCCGATTGGCCAAACGGTGTGGGTGAAGGCAACTTGGGCATGGTCTGCCCCGTGACTTTGGTGGTGATGATGGTTGGCGCCCTTTTCGGATTGCGCCAGTTGATGATCGGTTTTGAGACCGGCGGATCGCAAACCTTGTCGACCGGTGCGCGTCCCGGTCTGGCGGCAACTGGGCCAAGCCAGGCCGTATCAGCCAGTACAATGGACCCGGTAAAGCCTGTCCATCTCGGCCCGCACCTCAGCGCTGGCAGGGCTGTAATGAATGGTCTGGCCGTCACGGCGCGTGGACACCAGATGCAAAGCCCGCAATTTGCCCAGATGCTGCGACGCGCGGCCGGGGACAACGGAACGATCTCAGCCAGATCACCAACCGATTTTCACCCCCAGCAACGTGCACATCACGATCGGGCCCTGAGGTTTGCCATAGAGGCCAAGGTCGCCGCAACCCTTTCGCCTTGGCTTCAGGCGGACGCATCGTTTCATCCTGGAGGCAGGTTTGCGTGCTTGACGCTTTAGAAATTGCGCAGACACTACACAACGACACTCAATCTGCTAGAATTGAAATGGCAATTTCTGGGTTTTTTGAGTCCGTGCATGTGGTAACCGATGCGCTTTGGTGCCGCGGCCTGACTGCGTTGATCCTGCCAAAGTCAGGCGCTCGCCGAAAGTCAAAAGCCGTCAGAACTTGAACCATCTGCGCGCGAAACGTTTGCGTCGCACCTGAAATCTGGAGTCGAAGCAACCATGGTTACGCAATTTACACCCTACGCCTCGCTTGCTGGCGGCTTGCTGATCGGGCTTGCTGCCGTGATCCTGATGGCCTTCAACGGTCGTATCGCCGGAATGACCGCGATACTGGACGGTGCGATGCAGCCGCAAAAGCTTGAAAACCACTGGCGCGTGGCCTTTCTGATTGGAACCATCATGGCCCCGATGGCCGCCATGTTTTTGGGGGCAGAATTCGGCTTTGCGTCGCCGACGAACGGCGCGCTGCTGGCCTTTGGTGGCATCATTGTGGGCATCGGAGTGACATATGGCTCTGGCTGCACCTCGGGCCATGGAGTCTGTGGGCTGGCGCGGTTGTCGCCCCGGTCTATGGTCGCCACGGCCACATTCATGGCCACGACCTTCGCCACAGTCACCCTGATCCGCCACGGCATTGGAGCCTGAACAGCATGAAACGCAACCTTTCCGCCTTGGTCGCCGGGCTGATTTTTGGGCTTGGCATCGCGATTTCCGGCATGGGCAACCCGGCCAAAGTGTTGAATTTCTTTGACCTGTTTGGAACATGGGATCCCAGCCTTGCGCTGGTGATGGGGAGCGCTTTGATCACCACGGTGATCGGCTATCGTCTGACATTTGCCAGCCCGTCACTGCCCCTGTTTGATACCACCTTTCATCTGCCAACCTCGCGTGTCATCGACACGAAACTTGTGGGCGGGTCGGCGCTGTTTGGCATCGGTTGGGGCATTTCAGGCTTTTGCCCCGGTGGCGCGGTGCCTGCGCTGGGCTTTGCGCCATGGCCAACCGCCTTGTTCCTGATCGCGATGGGGGCAGGCATCGTGCTGGCGCGCTGGCTGCAAGCCTTGCCCCGCCGGCAATCCATCTGACCTCAGTGCAGGACATCCCCATGACAAACTTTGCCCCAATCCCCCACGCCTTCGATTTGACGGTGAAACCCGAAGTCACCGCCTTTTTCGATGCCCCAACCAACACCGTCACTTATGTCGTGCGCGACCCGGCCAGCACATCCTGTGCGGTGATCGACAGCGTCATGGACATCGATTACGCCGCTGGCCGTATCACTTATGCCTCGGCGGATGCGGTGATCGACTTCATCACGACCAATGGCCTGACGCTGGAATGGCTGATTGAAACGCATGTCCATGCCGACCATTTGTCTGGCGCGCCCTACATTCAGGGCAAGCTGGGCGGCAAGATCGGCATCGGCGAAAAAATCACCGTGGTGCAGGACACCTTTGG
>JBIHZO010000011.1:0-19864 GCA_044231405.1 Cypionkella sp.
GTTTTCCCGGAACTCGCGGCGATGGGCGCGGCGCGGGATCGAATCATCACGCCCGACCAGGTGCCACCCCGCGCGCCCGAGGTGATCCTGGCCAGTTGGTGCGGCAAAAAGGTGGTGCCCGCCCGGATCGCGGCCCGCCCCGGTTGGGACGCGGTGCCAGCCGTGCGCGATGGGCGGATATGCGAGATCAAGTCACCGCTGATCCTGCAACCGGGGCCCGCCGCACTGACCGACGGCCTGGACGCGATTGTTCAGGCCCTTTGGGGCAAATGATCGGACAGGGCCGTGCGCAGGGTCTCCAGCGTCAGGGGCTTTGACACATAGCCGTCAAGGCCCTCAGCGATATACTGTACCCGATGCGCCGCCGTGGCATCCGCCGTCATCGCCAGACCATAGGCGATCACCGTCAGCGCCATGCGGGTGGTTTCCATGCTTGCCAGAAGATCGCGCTGACGGGCGATTTCAGCAGCATCCTGTCTGCGCAGACAGGCAATCACGCGGCCCAGCATCTGTTGCCTCATCCAAGTTGCCAGCCAAGGAAGGTGCAGCGCGGACTTGCAGCGTCAACCGTAAGCTGCCGTCATTCTGTTTCTGGGGCAACAATAGAGATTTCTTGCCACATTTTCCCATCTTTGCCAAAGACCAGAATGCGGTTGTCGGTGGTGACCACCGCTGTCCAGCCGGTGCCAAAGGTCACGGCCTGTGCCGATACTCCAGCTGGCAGGGCCAGTTCGGAAGGCAGTGTCGGTGCCTGAGCCCCTGCGGTCGGCAGGCGGGTGACAAGCAGGCCAACCACGGTTATGACACCGCCAATCATGGTGATCATCAGGATGATCACCAATGCCTTTAGAAACCGGAGCGAGGGCGGCAGGCCCGGCTCTTCAGGAGTGTCAGCCATGGCAAGCCCCTTTTATGCGGATGCAAGCACCCTGACGGTGGTGATCGGTGAAGATGCGCCCCTGCGTCTTGATAAAGCGCTTGCGCAGGCAGTGCCAGAGGCGGTGGCGTTGTCGCGGTCCCGTTTGATGAAGATGATCGACGAGGGCGATGTGTATTTCCGCGGTGTCGCTGTGACCGATCCGAAAACCAAAGTGGCCGAAGGTCAGGAATATGTGCTGCGCCTTGCGCCCATCGCCGATGTGGCCACGCTGGCCGAAGACATCCCCCTGTCGGTGATCTGGGAAGACGGCGATCTGATCGTCATCGACAAGCCGGCGGGGATGGTGGTGCATCCCGCCCCCGGCACTCCGTCGGGGACGCTGGTGAATGCTTTGCTGGCCCATTGCGGCGATACGTTGTCGGGCATTGGCGGAGAGCGCCGTCCGGGCATTGTCCACCGCATCGACAAGGATACCACAGGCCTGCTGGTGGTCGCGAAATCCGATCGCGCCCATCACGGGCTTGCGGCGCAATTTGAAGCGCATACGGTGAACCGCCACTATCTGGCGGTCGTGCACGGTGCGCCGTCGGCCAACGACCCCCGCCTGCGCGGGTTGCGCGGCGTCAGCTTTGAGGCCGGCGGCATCCTGAAGATCGCCACCGGTCTGGCCCGCCACAAGACCGACCGGCAGCGTCAGGCCGTGGTCTGGGAGCAAGGCCGCCATGCCGTGACCCGCGCCCGGGTGGTCGAAGAGTTCCGCGGGGCGGCGTCTTTGGTGGAATGCTGGCTGGAAACCGGGCGCACCCATCAGATCCGGGTGCATATGTCTTACGCAGGCCATGGGTTGCTTGGCGATCAGACCTATGGTGGCAAGCGCAAGCTGGCCCCGAAGATTTTTGGCGATGCGGCAGAGCTTGGCAACGCCTTCCCGCGCCAAGCCCTGCATGCGGCCACTTTGGGCTTTGAACACCCGGTCACGGGTGAGGTGCTGGAGTTTGCCTCACCTCTGCCCGAGGATCTGCAGGCGCTGCTTGATGCGCTGCGCGGCTGACATTCCCGTGATAGCGATGACATAAATCTTAACCCGCGACGGAACCATACCCATCTTGCGTTGGTTGTTCGGTGACAGCCGTGGTCTTGAAAGCCATGACTGGCACGGATAAATTGCACGATCCGGGGGCGAAACTGCACCGGAGTTACGAGGGAGCGTCAACATGAGCACCTATGCCAATCTGCCTGCACCCAGCCCGGAACAGGGTCTGAACCGCTACATGCAGGAAATCCGCAAGTTCCCGCTGCTGGAACCCGAAGAAGAATACATGCTGGCCAAGCGTTGGGTCGATCATCAAGACAGCACCGCCGCACATCGCATGGTCACATCGCACCTGCGGTTGGCCGCGAAAATCGCCATGGGCTATCGCGGTTACGGACTGCCTCAGGCCGAGGTGATTTCCGAGGCGAACGTTGGCCTGATGCAGGCGGTAAAGCGGTTCGATCCGGAAAAAGGCTTTCGGCTGGCGACCTATGCGATGTGGTGGATCCGGGCCTCAATTCAGGAATACATCCTGCGGTCGTGGTCCTTGGTGAAACTGGGCACCACCTCGGCGCAGAAGAAACTGTTCTTCAACCTGCGCAAGGCCAAAGCCAAGGTTGGCGCGCTTGAGGAGGGCGATCTGCGTCCTGAAAACGTCACCCGCATTGCCACCGATCTGAACGTGTCGGAAAGCGAAGTCATCGACATGAACCGTCGTCTTTCTGGCGGTGATGCATCGCTGAACGCCACTGTCGGGTCGGACGGCGAAGGCACGACGCAATGGCAGGACTGGCTGGAAGATGAAGACAGCGATCAGGCCGGCGATTACGAGGTGCGCGATGAATTTGACACCCGCATGGCCCTGTTGCATCAGGCCATGTCGGCGCTCAACGACCGTGAACGCGATGTGCTGATGAAACGCCGCTTGGCAGAAACGCCGATCACGCTGGAAGAGCTGTCCGAAAGCTACCACGTCAGCCGCGAACGCATCCGTCAGATCGAAGTGCGTGCCTTCGAAAAGCTGCAAGAGCGCATGCGCGAACTGGCAAAGACCAAGGGAATGGTGGTTCCCGCGTGAACCATGATGCGACCATTGGGCGCCAGACAGCGTCCAATGGTTGCGCGCGGCGCCAGCAATCGTTAGGACTCTGCGCTCAAGCCAAGGGGTGCTGCCGATGACCATGCTGGAAACCTTTATCAAGCCGATGCACCGTGAGGGCTACAAGTTTGTCGGCATCTTCGCCGCGATCTCGCTGGTGCTGTCTTGGATATGGTCGCCACTTGGCTGGATGGGACTGGGAGCAACCATCTGGTGCTACTATTTTTTCCGTGATCCCAAGCGGTCCGTTCCCCAAGGGCGCGGCCTGATCGTCTCGCCCGCTGATGGCGTTGTGTCCCTGATCGAACGCGCGGTGCCACCGCCGGAACTGGGCGCGGGCAATGAACCCCTGCTGCGGGTCTCGGTGTTCATGTCGGTGTTCAACTGCCATGTGAATCGCGCGCCCATCGCCGGGCGGCTGCTGAAAATGGCCTATCGCCCCGGAAAATTCCTGAACGCCTCGCTGGACAAGGCGTCCGAGCAGAATGAACGCAACTCGCTGCTGCTGGAAATGGCTGATGGTCGCACGCTGGTTGTGGTGCAGATCGCCGGGCTGGTCGCTCGCCGCATTGTGCCCTTCGTGACCGAGGGGCAGGGCTTGCGCACCGGCGAACGTTTTGGCCTGATCCGCTTTGGCTCCCGTCTGGACGTGTATCTGCCCGACGGGGTTGAACCGCTGGTGGCCGTGGGCCAGACCATGATTGCCGGTGAAACCGTGTTGGCCGAACTGGATCGCAACCTGCTGCGCCGCAGCGCCAGCCTGGAATGAATATGCCGAAAGAGCCCACGCCCCGGGGTCGCAAACGGCTGCATCTGGTACAACTGATCCCGAACTTCATGACCGTGGGCGCGCTTTGTGCGGGGCTAACAGCCGTGCGCTTTGCAATTGAAGGGCGGTTCGGGCTGGCCGTGGCGCTGATCATCGTGGCGGCAATCATGGACGGGCTGGATGGCCGCCTTGCGCGGCTGCTGAAAAGCGAATCCGACATGGGCGCGGAACTGGACAGCCTGTGCGATCTGGTCAACTTTGGGGTTGCCCCCGCGCTGATCATCTACCTTTGGGCGCTGCAAGGCATGCGGGCCGAGGGTTGGATTGCCTGCTTGATATATGCCGTGGCCTGTCTTTTGCGGCTTGCGCGGTTCAACATTGGCAATCGCCAGCCGGACAATGATTCCAACAGCTTTCAAGGTGTTCCCTCGCCCATGGGCGCATTGCTGGTGCTGCTGCCGATCTTTCTTTCCAACGCCTTGGGCGATGGTGGCCCCTATGCCACGGGTTTTGTCGCGCTTTGGATGGCGGTTGTCGGCGCTTTGATGGTCGGGCGGTTTCGCACGCCATCGTTCAAAAGAGCCACGATCTATGCCGAGAATGTCAGCTTTGTTTTGCTGGCTTTCGTCGCGCTGGCGGCAGCCTTGCTGACCTATCCGTGGACGACTTTGGCGCTGGCGGACGGGGCCTATCTGATGGCGATTTGTTATTCCTTGTTGCGCCCCAAAGTCAAAATGCCCCCTGCCGCAGCGGCCTAGCTGGTTGCGCTAACGGCACCCAAGGGCTAGCCTTGGCACATCATATCAGGGGGAACGGCGATGAAAACGGTACGTTGGGGCATTCTTGGGGCGGCCAATTTTGCCCAGAACCACATGGCTCCGGCCATTCACGCGGCGACAGGGGCCGAGCTTTACGCCTTGGCTACGTCCAGCGCCGAAAAGGCCAAGGCTTTCAGCGCCTTCTGTCCCGGTCTTAAAGTCCATACGAGCTATGAGGAACTGCTGGCTGACCCGGCGATTGATGCGGTCTACATCCCCTTGCCAAACCATTTGCATGTGGAATGGACGCTCAAGGCACTGGCCGCAGGCAAGCATGTGCTGACCGAGAAGCCGATTGCAATGCAGGCCGATCAGATTGACCAGATCATTGCCGCCCGCGATGCCAGCGGTCTGCTGGCCGCAGAGGCCTATATGATCGTGCATCACCCGCAATGGATCCGCGCCAAAGAGTGGCTGGAGGCGGGCGAAATTGGCCAGCTGCGCCACGTCGATGCGCAGTTTTCCTTCAATCTGACCGACGGCGGCAACATCCGCAACAAGCCCGAAACAGGCGGCGGATCGTTGCGCGACATCGGCGTTTACACCTTTGGCTCGGCGCGGTTTGTGACCGGATCAGAGCCGGTGGACATTTCCGCCCGGTTGATTCTCGACAATGGCATCGACAGTTTTGCGCAAGTGGCTGGGATCATGGACGGCCCTTATGGCCGTTTCACCTACAACTCGATGACCTCGATGCGGCTTTACAACCGCCAGACCGTGACATTCCAAGGCGACAAAGGCATGATCCGGCTGGATGGCGGGCCATTCAATGCCAATGTCAACGACGTGGCGGCGGTGGAACTGCACCGGGATGGCAACCGCGTCATCACCGATCGTTTCCCCACCGCCAACCAATACGTCCTTCAGGTTGAGGCATTTGGTCGGACGGTGCGCGACGGGGTGCCCTACGCCTGCCCGCTGGAGTTTGTGCGTGGCACTCAGGCGATGATGGACACGGTCTACCGCGTCGGCGTCGAGATTACCTTGTGAGCCAACCCGCCGGGCCTGTGGTGTTCCATATCCCAGGCTCGGTTCTGCGCGACCCGGCCAAGCTGCGGCCGTTTTACGGCAAGATCGGCGAAGGACTGCGGGGCCGGGGGGTGACGGTGGACTATGTCCTGCACGATCATGCCGCGATGGGCGCGCAGATTGAGGCGGACAAGGCGTTTCACATCTTGAACCATGGCCGGATGCGGCACCCGCGCGTGCTGAACGCGGGGTTAAGTTTTATACCGCCGTTCTATTACATGGACCCTTGGGGCATCCGCGCGTTTTCGTCGCTGACCGAGAAGCGGTTTGATCCGGCGGAGATTGATCCCGTTGCAGCCGCCGCCTTCTACGCCGATCTGGTGGCGCGTCTGGTCGGCGGGCGCAAGTCGCGCTACCTTCAGCCAGAGACGGTTTTGCCGGTTCCCCAAGGCTGTATCGCGGTGTTTTTGCAGACTGAAACCCACCGAGCGGTGGGTGAGTTGTGCCATCTGACGATGCGCCGGATGATCAAGGCGCTGCTGGACCGCGACAATCCGCGCGTGATTGTTGTCAAACCGCACCCGCGCGATGCGGATCTGGAAACCTTGGCGTGGTTGGCGCAAAAGTCCCGCAAAGATAAACGGTTGCAGATTGTGCCGGGCAATATTCACGACATCCTGGCTGCTTGCGATTGTGTGGTGACGATCAATTCGGCGGTGGGGGTCGAGGCGTTCTTGCACCGCAAGCCGGTGGTTTTGTGCGGTCAGGCGGATTTTCATCATTGCGCGGTGACGCTGCGCGACGGCGGCTCGATGGACGCGGCGATTGCGCAGGCCATCGCCACTGACTGGCCCTTCGAGGCGTTTCTTTATTGGTACTTCGGGCTGAACTGCCTGTCGGCAGATGCGCCCGACCTTGTTGACCTCGTGGCCGGGCGCATCCTGAATATGGGGTTCGAGCTAGACCTCCATCGCCTCTAGCTCGTCAATGAAGCCTGCGATCATCGACAGGCCCTTGTCCCAGAATTTCGGGTCGGACGCGTCCAGACCAAACGGAGCCAGCAATTCCTTGTGGTGCTTGGACCCGCCTGCCTTGAGCATTTCGAAGTATTTCTCTTCAAAATCCGGCAGTCCATCGGCGTAGGCCGCATAAAGCGCGTTCACCAGACCGTCGCCGAAAGCATAGGCATAGACGTAAAACGGCGAGTGCACGAAATGCGGGATATATGCCCAGAAGGTTTCATAGCCGTCCGCAAATTCAAAGGCATCGCCCAAGGATTGCGCCTGAACCGACATCCACAGCGCGTTGATGTCGTCGGGGGTCAATTCGCCTTCGGCCCGCGCCGCGTGCAGCTTGCATTCGAAATCGTAAAACGCGATCTGGCGCACAACGGTGTTGATCATATCCTCAACCTTGCCGGCCAGCAGGGTCTTGCGCTCGGCTTGGGTTTTGGCCCCATCCAGCAACTTGCGGAAGGTCAGCATCTCGCCAAAAACGCTGGCCGTTTCGGCCAAGGTCAGCGGGGTCGAGGACAGCAACTCGCCCTGACCCGCCGCCAGAACCTGATGCACCCCATGGCCCAACTCATGCGCCAAGGTCATGACATCGCGGGGTTTTCCCAGATAGTTCAACATGACATAGGGGTGAACAGTGGTCACGGTCGGATGCGCAAAGGCGCCCGGTGCCTTGCCGGATTTGACCCCCGCATCGATCCAGCCCTTGGTGAAAAACGGCTGCGCCAGATCGGCCATACGTGGATCAAAAGCGCCATAGGCCGACAACACGGTTTCGGTCGCTTCGGCCCAATTGACCAGATGCGGGGCATCCTGCGGCAAAGGCGCGTTGCGGTCCCAGGTTTGCAGATGATCCAGCCCCATCCACTTCGCCTTCAGCCGATAATAGCGGTGCGACAGTTTGGGGTAGGCGGCGACAACGGCATTGCGCAAAGCCTCCACGACCTCGGGTTCGACGTGGTTGGACAAGTGGCGCGCATGCTGCGGGCTGGGCATCTTGCGCCAGCGGTCATCGATTTCCTTTTCCTTGGCCAGCGTGTTGTGAACCCGGGCAAAGAGTTTGATATGACGCTCGAACACCACCGCCAAGGCCCGGCTGGCAGCCTCGCGTTTGCTGCGGGCGGCGTCGGTCAGCAGGTTCAGAGTCGCCTCAAGGTTCAGCTCTTCTTCCTCACCAGCGACGGTGAACATCAGCCCGGCCATGGTTTCATCAAAAAGCTTGTTCCACGCAGAGGCCCCAACGACCGATGCATCGTGCAGGTAAGTCTCCATCTCATCGGACAACTGGTGCGGGCGCATGGCGCGCATGCGGTCGAAGACGGGCTTGTAGCGGGCGAGGGCGGCGCTCTGTGCGCACAGCCCGTTCAGATGGTCTTCCTCCAAGCGGTTGAACTCAAGGCTGAAAAACACCAACGGCGTGGTGTGGTTGGTGATGTCATCCTGACAATCGGCCATGAACTTGGCGCGTTCAGAGTCCATGGTGTTCTGGTAATAGCGCAGGCCCGCAAAAGACATCAGCCGCCCGGCGGTGACGTCAATCGCCTCATATTTCTGGACGCAGGCCAGCAATGCATCCGCCGACAGGTTCGAAAGCTGGCCTTTGTAGGCGGCCTCGAACGCCGCGACTTCGGTTTGCACAAATGTCATGTCTGCGGCCAAATCCGCGCAATCTGGGCTTTCATAAAGGTCGGTCAGGTCCCAGTCGGGCAGATCGCCAAAGCTGTTGGACCCGATCTGGGCATCAAAAACCGGGCGTTGCAGGCCGGGCAGGGGCAGGGGAAGCGGCATCGGGCGGACCTTTCGAAATGGGTTGTTTCCCATGTAGGCGGCAAAACCAAGTCGTGCAAGGCGCAGGTGCGGCGCATTTATGGGCGCAGAGCTGCCGTAATTTTAAGCGAATGTGAAGAAAACTTCGTGTGCCGGCAAATCGTCCCTTTACCTTGTCGAGATGGCCTTCTTTACTTGGGTCAATTGATTGAAAGGCGTCACCGCATGACCAGCTGTTTCAACGAAATGTTCGATGACGGGGCCGTGCGCACGCCCTATGCGCGGCTGGAAGGGTGGACGCAATCCATGCCCGCCCATTTGCGGCTTTCCAAACAGGCCGAGGCTGAGGCGCTGTTCCGCCGCATCGGCATCACCTTTGCGGTTTACGGTGAGGGCGGCGATCCGGATCGGTTGATCCCGTTTGACATGTTCCCGCGCGTGTTTACCGGGGCGGAGTGGGCGCGGCTGGAGCGCGGAATCAAGCAACGCGCCCGCGCCTTGAACGCATTTCTGGTGGATGTTTACGGACGGGGCGAGATTGTGCGGGCGGGGCGGATCCCGGGCCGTCTGGTCTATCAGAATGCGGCCTATGAGAAATCCGTGGTGGGCTTTACCCCCTCAAAAGGCGTTTACTCCCATATCGTGGGCGTCGATATCGTGCGCACCGGGCCCACGGATTTCTATGTGCTGGAAGACAACTGCCGCACGCCGTCTGGCGTGTCTTACATGCTGGAAAGCCGTGAAATGATGATGCGGATGTTCCCGGACCTGTTCCGCGAAAACCGCATTGAACCCGTGGACAATTACCCCGAAAAGCTGCGCCGCACTTTGGCCAGTGTCGCCCCGATCAAATGTGAGCGTGATCCGACGGTGGTGATCCTGACGCCCGGCCACTACAATTCGGCCTATTATGAACATAGCTTTCTGGCCGATCTGATGGGGGTGGAACTGGTCGAGGGGCAGGATTTGTTCGTCGATGGTGCGTTTGTCTACATGCGCACCACCGAAGGCCCCAAGCGCGTGGATGTGATCTACCGCCGTCTGGACGACGCCTATATTGACCCTTTGTGCTTTCGGGCCGACTCCATGCTGGGCATTCCCGGTCTGATGGATGTGTACCGATCCGGCGGTGTTTCGATCTGTTCGGCCCCCGGTGCGGGTGTGGCCGATGACAAGGCGGTTTACACCTATGTCCCGGAAATGATCCGGTTTTACCTCGGCGAAGAGCCGATCCTGAAGAACGTGCCGACGTGGAAATGCGGCGATGCTTCGGATCTGAAATATGTCTGCGACAACCTTGGCGATCTGGTGGTGAAAGAGGTGCATGGATCGGGCGGCTATGGGATGCTGGTGGGCCCGAAATCGACGAAGGCCGAGGTCGAAGAGTTTCGCCATCGTGTTCTGGCCAATCCCGGCAATTACATCGCCCAGCCGACGCTGGCACTTTCCACCACGCCGACCTTTGTCGAGGAGGGCATCGCACCCCGCCATGTCGATCTGCGGCCCTATTGTCTGGTGGGCGAACGGATTGAATTGGTGCCGGGAGGATTGACAAGGGTGGCGCTGCGCGAAGGGTCGCTGGTGGTGAATTCCTCGCAGGGCGGCGGCGTCAAAGACACTTGGGTATTGGCGGAGTAGAGCATGCTTTCAAGAACCGCCGACAACCTTTACTGGATTGCCCGCAACATGGAACGCGCCGAAACCGCCGCGCGATTGTTGGAGGCGGGCGCAAGGATTTCCCTGTTGCCCACGGCGCACGGCTATCGCAACGATTGGGACAGCTTGCTGCGCGCCTCTGGCAATGCCGATGGCTATGTCGCAAAATACGGCGATCCGGTGCAGCAGAACATTGAAAATTATTTGTTCTTTGACCGCGAAAACCCGAACTCGGTGGCGTCCTGCCTGACCTTGGCACGGGAAAACGCCCGCATTGTCCGCACTGCTCTGACGACGCAAGTTTGGGATGCGCTGAACACCGCCTTTCAGGAGTTGCGCCAGATCGAGGCCAACCGTTCCGTGCATGAGTTGTCCCGTCTGACCGATTGGGTGACGCGCCACACGGCCATGGTAAGGGGGGCGATTGACGCCACGCTGTTGCGCAACGATGGCTATAACCTGTTGAACATCGGTTATTATCTGGAGCGCGGCGACAGCACCGCGCGGCTGATGGATGTCAAGTATTACGTCCTACTGCCGCGGTCTGACTATGTTGGCTCGGGGCTGGACAATGATCAATGGTCGATGCTGCTGCGGGCGATGTCGGCCAACCGGGCCTTTCATTGGGCCTATGGGGGCGAGATCACATCGGCCAAGATCGCGCATTTTCTGATCCTGAACCCGCAATGCCCGCGCAGTCTGATCACTTGCGTGGCAGGGCTGAACAACCACATGACCCGGCTGGCCAAGCATTACGGGCGCGAAACCCCGGCGCAAGGTGCGGCGGCGGCGCTGTTGGCGGAACTGGAGTCGCAATCCACCGACAAGATTTTCGACGAGGGTCTGCACGAATTCCTGTCGCGGTTCATCCGCGAGGCGGCGGGCTTGGGCGCGGTGATCCACAACAGTTATCTTTCGGGGGATATGCATTGATGTTGCTGAACGTTGATCACGTCACCCGCTATACCTATGATCGTCCCGTGCGCGGGGTGGTGCAGAGCCATCGGTTGCAGCCTTCGGTTTGTGACGGCCAAAAGGTCGTCCACTGGGAGGTTACGGTTTCGGGCGGTACCAAGGGCGGCGCGTTCCGGGACGGCGCGGGCGACTTTGTGCAGGGCTGGACTGTGGCAGGCCCGGTGACGGAAATCGAGGTGCGGGTGCAAGGCCAGGTGCAGACCACCGATATGGCCGGGATGCTGAAGGGCCACCGCGAACTGGCCCCGCCCGACGCCTATCTGCGCGACACTGCGGCGACCGAAGCCGATGCGGCATTGCTGGCGCTGTCGGCGATTTTGCGTGACGCCGACAGCCCTTTGGCAGGATGCCATGCGCTGTCCGAGGCGATTTCGGATGCCATCGCTTACCGTCCGGGCAGCACCCATGCGGCGACCACGGCGGTGCAGGCTTTGGCGCAGGGTAAAGGCGTGTGTCAGGATCACGCTCATGCTTTGCTGGCCGCCGCGCGGGCGGCGGGAGTGCCGGGTCGCTATGTCTCGGGCTATCTGCACGCGGGCCCCGAGGCCTCTGCCGAGGATGCAGCCCATGCCTGGGCCGAATTGTACCTGACCGGGTTCGGTTGGATCGGCTTTGATCCGGCGAACCGCTGTTGCCCGGACGAACGCTATATCCGGCTTGGATCGGGGCTGGATGCCCAAGATGCAGCGCCCATTCGCGGGGTCTCGCGGGGGCAGGGCGTGGAAATGCTTGCGGTGACGGTTGCGGTTCAGACGCAGGAACAATAGGATCCGCCCGAAAGTACGGGGGCGGATATGACCTATTGCGTGGGGCTGTTGTTGAACGCAGGCATGGTTTTGCTGTCTGACACCCGCACCAACGCGGGTCTGGACAACATCGCCACCTATCGCAAGATGTTCCACTTCGAAGAGCCGGGGGAGCGGGTTATCTCCATCGTCACCGCCGGATCTTTGTCG
The DNA here is from genome assembly GCA_044231405.1 of Cypionkella sp. Lineage (GTDB taxonomy): Bacteria > Pseudomonadota > Alphaproteobacteria > Rhodobacterales > Rhodobacteraceae > Cypionkella. The sequence goes on from JBIHZO010000011.1 coordinate 11,936, forward strand.
GTGACGCAGACCACCATCGCCCGGCTGCGTGAGGCGATCGACGAGTCCGACGCTTCTGAGGACACGTCGATCATGAAAGCGCCAACGATGCTGAAAGTGGCGTCGATCATCGGCGACACCCTTTGCCGGGTGCGGCTGGAGATTGATGAAAAGCTGGCGACAATGAAGCAGGGCGCGTCGGCCAGCATGATCGTGGCAGCGCAGCGCAAGGGCGGGGCGATGCGGCTGTTCCTGATCTACCCCGAGGGCAATTTCATCGAAGCCACCGAGGACACGCCGTTCCTGCAAATCGGTGAGCACAAGTACGGCAAACCGATTCTGGACCGGGTGGTGAAGCCGACGACGTCGCTGGCGGATGCCGAAAAGGCCGTGCTGCTGTCGATGGATTCAACGCTGCGGTCGAACCTGTCGGTGGGCATGCCGCTGGACCTGAGCATCATCGAGAAGGACGCCTGCCGCGTCACCCGCAAGCGGCGGATAGAGGCGGGGGATGAGAGTTTCCGCATGATGTCCGAAGCCTGGTCGCGGGCGCTGCGCGACGGGTTCACCCAGATCACGCTGTAACCGACCGCGTCGCGGCGGTGCTGTTCCTTCAGCGGTGGGTCGCAAACAGCGCGGCGGCGGCATCGAAAAACCGCGCCCGGGCCGCGGGGCGTTCCATCAGCACCTCGTGTTCGGCACCCGGATACAGGTCCAGAGTGCCGCGCGACCACACGGCCATCCTGGCATGCACTGGCCCGACATCAACGATCTTCTCTGCCGTTCCCAAGGCACAAACCGCCGCCAGATCTGGCGAGGGCAGCAGGGTAAGGGCATGACATTCGGTCAATGCCGCCTTCAGCCAGCCAAGGCTGGGGCCGCCCAATGGCAGATCGGGATGCGCCTGTGCCTGACGTTTCATGTAATCCCACATCTCGGGATCTGTGGTCAGCGTGTTGCCCACGAAGGGCGCGGTCAGCACATAAGTGCTGGGTCCGGTGCCCGGCGCATAACGGTCGTCAAAGCTGAACCAGCGTGAGGCGGTTGCCAGCGCTGCCGCCATCGGGCGCATCCACGCCGCCATCAGAATGCCCCACATCGGTGCGGAAAACGCCGCCGCCTGCACGGGCAGGCCACGGATCAGACCGCGCAGCGCGATGCAGCCGCCCATGGAATGTGACATCAGGTAATAGGGTTCAGGCAGGCCGTGGCGGCGCACGAAATCCACCACCGCATTCAGATCGGCCTGATATTCTGCGAAATCAGCGACATGCCCGGTCATACGGTCTGCGACGGGCCGCTCGGCCAGCCCTTGTCCGCGCCAGTCAATCGCCACGGTGCTAAAGCCACGTGCCGCCAGATCGCCCGCCGCACGGCCATATTTCTCAACGTATTCTGTTCGCCCTGGCAACAGCAGGACAGTGCCCTGGGGCGAATCCGATGCCCAGACGGCCACCCGGACGCGCACACCGTCAGCCGCCGTCAGCCAATAGGCGCGGCCATCCGCCGGGCCGTCATCGACGTCGGTGTATAAAGGGGCTGCGCTCACGCCAGTGCCGCGCCAAGCTTCATTGCAAGGCCCATGGAGCCGTCCACCGTCAGCTTGCCGGTCATGAAGGCCATGGTTGGGTTCATCTGTCCTTCCATCATCGCCTGAAACACCTCGGCGGTGGCGGTCAAGGTCACGTCTGCCGGATCATCGCCCGCGCGCACGCCATCCGCGTCCACCATGATCGCGCCTTCGCCCTCGATCACGAATTTCGCGACCCCGTCAAAGCCATCGGCCATTTTCACGGCCAAAGCCTTCACGGCTGCGTCGATCACATCGCTCATCACTATCGTCCTTGTGTACAGGGGCCACTTTCTTTTCGCAGCCATTGCGTTACTTTACAGTTATGAAAGCGCATGAGTGGTTAAACAATCGTATCGTTGCGGCATTTGTGCTGCTTTTTGTACTGTGCCTGCCTGCGGGCGCACAAACCGCGCGGCTGGACGCGTTGTTTGAACAGCTTTTGACCGCGGACCCCGAAGAATCGCAAACGCTGGAGCAGGAAATCTGGATCGAATGGTCCAAGTCTGGTTCGCCAGCGATGGATTTGCTGTTGGAACGCGGCCGCACCGCCATGGCCGAGGGCATCACCGATGTGGCGATTGACCATTTTACCGCGCTGATCGACCACGCGCCGGACTTTGCCGAGGGCTGGAATGCGCGGGCGACCGCCTATTATCAGGCTGGCGAATTCGGGCCATCGGTTGCCGACATCGGCCATGCCCTGACGCTGAACCCGCGGCATTTTGGGGCGCTGGCTGGCCTTGGCGCGATCTTTGAAGAATTGGAGCGCCCGGAACAGGCTCTGGAGGTTTACCGCGCTGCCTTGGCTATACATCCGCAGCAACCGGGGGTACTGGAGGCCGTGGAACGCCTGCAAGCCCTGACGCAGGGCCAAGACCTTTAAGGCTGCAAGATGAACACGCCCCCCAGGGTCACGGCGGTCCTTGGGCCGACCAACACCGGCAAAACCCATTACGCGATTGAACGGATGCTGGCCCATCGCACCGGGGTCATCGGCCTGCCGCTGCGGCTGCTTGCGCGTGAGGTGTATGACCGCATCGTCGCCTCTCGCGGCCCGTCTGTGGTGGCTCTGGTGACGGGCGAAGAACGCATCGTCCCCGACCGCGCCCAGTACTGGGTCTGCACCGTCGAGGCGATGCCGCTGGAGATCGGCGCGGATTTCGTGGCGATTGACGAGATCCAACTGTGTGCCGATCTGGATCGGGGGCATGTGTTCACCGACCGGTTGCTGCGGGCGCGCGGTCTGCATGAGACGCTGTTTCTGGGTGCCGAAACCATGCGGCAGGCGATTGTGGGCCTTGTGCCGGGGGTGCAGTTTCTGAAACGTGACCGGCTGTCAGAACTGACCTACACCGGGTCCAAGAAGATCAGCCGGATGCCGGAACGCTCTGCCATCGTTGGGTTTTCCGTCGACAACGTCTATGCCATTGCCGAACTGATCCGCCGCACCAAGGGGGGCTGCGCGGTGGTAATGGGCGCCCTGTCCCCCCGCACCCGTAACGCCCAGGTGGCGATGTATCAAAACGGCGAGGTTGATTATCTGGTCGCCACCGATGCCATTGGCATGGGGCTGAACCTGGACATCAAGCACATCGCCTTTGCCTCGACCTCAAAATTTGATGGGCACCGGATGCGGGGGCTTTCGCCGCAGGAATTGGCGCAGATCGCCGGTCGGGCAGGGCGGCATACCGACAACGGCACCTTTGGGGTGACGGGCGAGGCGCGACCCCTGGATGATGAATTGATCGAAGCAATCGAAAACCACCGCTTCGATCCGGTGCGCAAGTTGCAGTGGCGCAACCATCTGTTGGAATTCGGCACCGTGGAACGTCTGCTGCAAAGTCTGGAATATCCCACCGGTGATCCGTGGCTGTCACGGTCGCGCGATGCGGACGATGTGCTGGCGCTGAAAGCGCTGATCGAAATGCCAGAGGTGCGCGACAAGCTGACCAGCCCGCAGCGGGTGCGCTTGCTGTGGGATGTCTGCCGGGTGCCCGATTTTCGCAATGCTTCAACCAGCGAACACGCCAGCCTTTTGTCGCGGCTGTTTGAATTCCTGACCGGGCGCGGGCTGGCGCAGACCCGAATCCCATCGGAATGGCTCAAAAAAGCCATTGATCGCATCGACAAACCGGGCGGTGACATTGATGCCATCTCGAAACGGCTGGCCTATATCCGCACTTGGACCTATGTTGCGCAGCGCAAAGGCTGGGTCGATGACGAAAGCCATTGGCGTGACGAGACGCGCGCTGTAGAAGACCGATTGTCAGATGCGCTTCATGCCGCCCTGACGCAACGATTTGTTGACCGGCGCACCAGCGTTCTGCTGCGGCGGTTGAAGCAGAAGGAGACCCTCGTGGCCGAGGTGAATGACAAAAGCGAAGTGACGGTTGCAGGCGAATTTGCCGGCCGTCTTGAAGGGTTCCGTTTCCGGCAGGACGCAACCGCGTCGCCCGAAGAGGCGCAAACCCTGCGGCAAGCGGCCTTTGCGGCTTTGCGGCCCGAATTCCATCTGCGCGCGGATCGTTTTTACAACGCCCCCGACACAGAGCTGGACTTCACCGAACAGGGTGGCCTGATGTGGGGCAGCAATGCCATCGGCAAGCTGATCAAGGGTGGCGAGCCGCAGCGCCCGTCGGTGGAACCCTTTGTCGATCCCGAGGCTGGCGATGACGTGATCGAAAAGGTCCGCCGCCGTTTGCAGCACTTCATCGACCGCAAGGTGGCGGCGCAGTTTGAACCGCTGCTGGCGATGGGCCGCGATGAAACCCTTACCGGCCTTGCGCGCGGTTTTGCTTTCCGTCTGGTCGAAGGTCTGGGCGTCATTCCGCGCGATGCGATTGCCAATGAGGTCAAAGAGCTGGACCAAGAGGCGCGGGGTGCCCTGCGCAAGCATGGCGTGCGCTTTGGTCAGTTTACGGTGTTCCTGCCCGCGCTGTTGAAACCCGCGCCTACGCGGTTGCGTCTGGTGCTGTGGTCGCTGTGGAACGGCTTGCAGGAATTCCCCGAATCGCCGCCTCCGGGTCTGGTGACAATCCCGAACATCCCCGATGTGCCGAAGATGCACTATACTTTGGCGGGCTATCACCCATCGGGCAGCCGCGCGATCCGCATTGATATGCTGGAACGTCTGGCCGACATTCTGCGCACCAAAGACAGCCGTGTGGGGTTTGAGGCGACTCCTGACATGCTGTCGATCACTGGCATGACGCTGGAACAGTTCAACGACCTGATGGGCGGTCTGGGCTACAAGGGCGAGAAATCCGAACGCGCCAAGGTCAAGGCGGCACCCGTTCCTGTGGCGGTTGATCCCGATGCGCCCGTGCAGCCGATCCCCGAAGGCGAGTCGGCCTTCGTGATGCCCGATCCCGAAGCGGCCCCGGAAATGGAGTCCTTCTACACCTTCACCTGGGCCCCGAAACCGCGTCCGCGCCCGGAACGCCCTGCGCGGCCCGAACGCGCGCCCCGCAAGGAAGGTGAAACCGCCGCACCGCGCGCAGATCGTGGCCCGCGCCCTGATCGTGGCCCCAAGAAGGAAGGCGAGGCTGCGGCCCCGCAAGCCGACCGTGGGCAGCACCCAGACCGTGGCCCGCGGCCCGGTGGCGACAAGCCCGCGCGCACCGAGGGTGGCCCGCGCCGCGACGACAAGCGCGAGGGCTACAAGGGCAACAAACCGCAGGGCGGCAAACCCAGCGGCAACCGTGACGACAAGCCCAAGGCCTATGAGGCGCGTCCTGGGCGCGTAGAAAAGCCCATCGATCCAGACAATCCCTTCGCAGCCCTGATGGCGCTGAAGAACAAGCTCTGATTGGCGGGGCCGGGGGCCAAACCGAAAGGCGATATCCAGCCGAAACTGCGGCTGGATAAATGGCTCTGGGCGGCGCGGTTTTTCAAGACCCGCGATCTGGCAGCCGAAGTGATCGAGTCCGGCCATCTGCGGATCAACGGCCAGCGCTGTCGCAAGTCGGGGCATGGGGTGTTGGTCGGGGACGTGCTGACTTTCTCGCAGGCGCGCGCCGTTCGGGTGATCCGGGTGCTGGAACTGGACGGCATCCGCGGCCCTGCGTCGCAAGCACAAATGCTTTACCATGATCTTGCGCCAACCCCCGATGCACCGCTTGAATGATCCGTCTGGCTTTAGTAGTCAGACCCTGCGGAAACAGGAGCCTGCGCCATGACCTACGTCGTCATCGACAACTGCATCGCCTGCAAATACACCGACTGCGTCGAGGTTTGCCCGGTGGATTGTTTCTATGAGGGCGAGAACATGTTGGTCATCCACCCGGATGAATGCATCGACTGTGGCGTGTGCGAACCCGAATGCCCCGCCGATGCCATCCGTCCCGATACCGAGCCGGATATGGATGCCTGGGTCACATTCAACCGGAAGTACTCCGAGATGTGGCCTGTGATCGTGACCAAGAAAGACCCGCTGCCGGGTTATGAAGAACGTGACGGCGAAACTGGCAAACAGGCCAAGTATTTCTCCGAGGCACCGGGCCAAGGCGGCTGACCTGATTCGGTCACGTTGCGTTCACTTATCGGGCATATTTTCGAATATTGATCGAATACAAAGCGTAACCTGCAGGTGTCTGTCCGTTGAGGCTGTTGGAATCACGACATTTTTGTGATATACAACGTTCACAAACAATCACGGACGCCTGCCAAGAACTCAGGACTGCTCGCCTGAGGGGGTAATTTTCGCCGATAACTTGACCGCAACACCGGGGGCCTTTCCCCGGTCTGTGATCTATCGTCGAAACAGGGTCCTGCCGAGGAAGCTTGAATGACCAAGTCTAAGAAGCCCGATTTCCGTCCGAACGAGTTTGTTGTGTACCCCGCCCATGGTGTGGGCCGGATCATTTCCATTGAAGAACAGGAAATCGCCGGGATTCAACTGGAGCTGTTCGTGATCTCGTTCGAAAAGGACAAGATGACCCTGCGGGTTCCGACGCACAAGGCCACCGAAATTGGCATGCGATGCCTGTCGACCCCCGATGTGGTCACAAAGGCGCTGGATACCCTGAAGGGCAAGGCCCGCGTCAAGCGCGCCATGTGGTCGCGTCGTGCGCAGGAATATGAACAAAAGATCAACTCCGGCGACCTGATGGCGATTGCTGAAGTCGTGCGCGATCTGCACCGCAGCGATGATCAGCGCGAGCAGTCCTACTCCGAGCGTCAGTTGTATGAAGCCGCACTGGAACGCCTGACCCGTGAAGTCGCCGCCGTCTCTGGTGTCGATGAGGCTGGTGCGCAAAAGAAAGTCGGCGAAGTGCTGGTCGCCCGCGCGGCCTGAGTTTTTGACAATTTGGAGAGCGGCGGTCCCTCCGGGCCGCCGTTTTTCATTCTGGCGGTGGCATCTTGGGCTCACCGTCATCCGACGACATCGGGCGCACGTCGTACAATTCTTCCAGCAGCGCGATTTCCAGATCGCGGTCCAGTTGCTTGGCGCGTTCAACATAGGCGTCATTCAGATGGGTCGGTTGCCCGGGCACCCAGACCTGCGCCAGATCGCGCATCGCGCCCCGGTCAATGCGGAAATAGGCCTGTGACACCTTCGCGGCCTCATATTCCGAAAATCCCATGTTTTCCAAGACATAGCGCCCAGCGCGGATAGAGCTGTCGAAGGTTTCGCGCACGATGTCATTCGCCCCCGCCTGATACAACTCATACACATGCACCCGGTCTCTGGCGCGGGCAACGATGTGGATGTCAGGGCGTTTGGAGCGCGCAAATGCCACGATCCGGGTGATGGTATCGCGGTCATCCACCGCCACCACCATCACTTGCGCCGTCATCAACCCTGCCGCGTCCAGCAATTCCGGACGCGAGGGGTCACCGAAAAACCCTTTCACCCCGAAACGACGCATGGTTTCAATCGTGGTCATGTCATTGTCCAGCACCACCGTCGGGATGCCCGAAGTGCGCACCAGACGGTTGACGACCTGGCCGAAACGGCCAATTCCCGCAATGATCACCCGGCCCTTTTCGTCAATCTCGTCAGGGGCTTGCACAGGCTGGCGATTGCTAAAGCGTTTGGTCATGTAATCATATCCCACAAACAGCAACGGCGTCAGCAACATCGACAGACTGATCACCAGCAACGACATCTGCCCCGCCGCCAGCGGCAACGCCCCTTCACTGCGTGCGAAACTGACAATCAGAAAGCCAAATTCGCCCCCCTGGGCAAGACTCAACGAGAACAGCCAGCGGTCATGGCGTTTCAATCCGAAGACAAAAGCGATGCCCACCAGAACCGCCGCTTTCAGCAGCATCAGTCCAAGGGTCAGCGACAGCACGGTCAAAGGTTCGCGGGCCAACATGGCAAAGTTGATGCCCACGCCCACGGTCATGAAAAACAGACCCAGCAACAGGCC